>JASHWB010000391.1 GCA_030044295.1 Candidatus Acidiferrales bacterium | reverse complement strand
CACATGTTCTGGGCATGGGTGAGCATGATCTCGGTTGGCCTGACGGACCTATACATCCGGCTGCTTGCCGCAGGAATGTTGAAGGATATCCGACTGCTGTGATGAGCCCAAATTACGAAAGCCACGAATACGACGTACTGATTATCGGGGCGGGCGGAGCGGGTCTGCGAGCCGCGATCGAAGCGCTGGCGCAAGGCGCGCGCGTGGCCGTGGTGTGCAAATCGCTGTTGGGTAAGGCGCACACAGTGATGGCCGAGGGCGGATTGGCCGCAGCTATGGCCAACGTCGATAAGGCGGACGACTGGAAAACTCATTTCCGCGACACGATGCGTGGCGGAAAATTGCTGAACAACTGGCGCATGGCGCAGCTGCACGCGCAAGAAGCACCGGATCGTGCGCGGGAACTTGAGCAATGGGGCGCGCTTTTCGACCGCACGGAAAGCGGCGACATCATGCAGCGGGCGTTCGGCGGGCACACATACAAGCGGCTGTGCCACGTGGGCGATCGCACGGGCCTCGAAATGATCCGCACGCTGCAGGACCGCGGCGTGCAGATGGGTTTCGACGTTTTCATGGAGTGCACCATTACCCGGCTGCTCAAGGACGGCGACCGCGTGGCGGGAGCGTTCGGCTACTGGCGTGAGTCGGGACGGTTCGTCATTTTCCGCGCGAAGGCGATCGTGGTTTCGACCGGCGGGATCGGAAAATGCTGGAAGATTACCTCCAATTCCTGGGAGTGCACGGGCGACGGCATGGCGCTCGCCTATGAGGCGGGAGCGGAACTGCTCGATATGGAGTTCGTGCAGTTCCATCCGACGGGGATGGTATGGCCGCCGGGCGTGCAGGGAATTCTAGTGACGGAAGCGGTGCGCGGCGAAGGCGGCATCCTGCGAAACAAGAATGGCGAGCGCTTCATGGAGAAGTACGATCCGAAGCGCATGGAGCTTTCGACGCGCGACGTGGTTGCGCGGTCAATTTACACCGAAGTGCGCGAAGGGCGTGGGAGCCCGCACGGCGGAGCCTTCCTGGACATTTCGCACAAGCCGGCGGAGTACGTAAAACGCAAGCTGCCGTCGATGTATCACCAGTTCAAGGAACTGGCGGACGTGGACATCACGAAAGGGCCGATGGAAGTAGGACCGACGTGCCATTACGTGATGGGTGGAATTCGCGTGGACGCAGAAACGGGGCAATCCTCGCTGGCAGGGCTGTTCGCGGCCGGCGAAGCAGCTGCGGGACTGCACGGAGCAAACCGACTGGGAGGGAACTCGCTCTCAGATTTGTTGGTTTTTGGGCGGCGCGCCGGGCTGGCGGCGGCCGAGCACGCTAAGAAAGTATCAGCACCGGCTTTCGATCAGGCGCAGATCGACGAGGCAGAGCGCGAATTACTGGCGCCCTTTGAAAGATCGGAGGGCGATAGTCCGTATCAAATACATCACGACCTGCAGGAAACCATGCAGCACCTAGTAGGCATCTTTCGGAACGAAGATGACCTCAAAAAGGCTTTGGGCGAGTTGGAGAAGCTGAAGGAACGAGCCAAGCACATGCGCGTGGAGGGTTCGCGGCTATATAACCCCGGCTGGCATCTGTCGCAGGACGTGCGGAACATGTTGACGGTTTCCGAGGCATGCACGCACGCGGCACTGGCACGCAAAGAAAGCCGTGGAGCGCACAGCCGGCTGGACTTCCCGAAGACTGAGGAAGAGTGGGGACGAAAGAATCACGTGATTGCGAACCGGCGTGGGGAAATGGCGCTTTTTGAAGTGCCGCGACCGGAAATTCCGGACGAGCTGAAGCAGTTGCTTGCCGAAGAGACTGCCGTCGCGCGGTAAAGCGGCGAAAATCAGCGGCAACGGAGGTATGGGCATGGCCGAAGCGACGATGCGAATCTTTCGCGGCGACCGCGAAACAGGAAAGCACGTCGACTATCAGGTGCCACTCGTGCCGGGCATGGTGGTGCTGGACGCGGTGCATTCCGTCCAGGCGCACCAAGCGCCCGATCTGGCGGTGCGCTGGAATTGCAAGGCCGGGAAATGCGGATCATGCTCCGCCGAAGTGAACGGCCGCCCAAAGCTGATGTGCAAGACGCGGATGGACGATCTGCCGCTCGATCAGCCGATCACCATTAGCCCGCTGAAAACTTTTCCACTGATCAAAGACCTGGCGACGGACGTTTCCTGGAATTATCAGGTCAATAAGAAGATTCCGCCTTTCCAGCCACGGCCGGGCGTGGAATGGAAAATGTATCAGCGCGACGTGGACCGCGTGCAGGAGTTC
Organism: Candidatus Acidiferrales bacterium; assembly: GCA_030044295.1. Lineage (GTDB taxonomy): Bacteria > Acidobacteriota > Terriglobia > Acidiferrales > UBA7541 > Palsa-295. The sequence continues at coordinate 244 of JASHWB010000391.1, read as the reverse complement.
CGGAAATGCATCGAATGTTTCTTGTGCCAAGACGTTTGTCACGTGCTGCGTGACCACGGTAAAAAAGACGACTTCGGTGGCCCGCGCTTTTTCGTCCGCACCGCGTCGCTGGAGATGCATCCTCTCGATGGGGCGGACCGTGTTCCGTTGCTGAAGAAGACGCTCGGCATCGGGTTTTGTAACATCACGAAGTGCTGCACCGAGGTCTGCCCCGAAGAAATTCACATCACGGACAACGCCATCA
>JASHWB010000001.1 GCA_030044295.1 Candidatus Acidiferrales bacterium | reverse complement strand
GCCGGAGATCGATACCGAATCGGTTCCTGTGTCCGTCAGCGCCACGGTTTGTGTGGCGCTGCTACCCACCGGCACGGTGCCAAAATCAACGCTGGTGCTGCTGGCGGAAAGCACGCCCGGGGCTGAACTGCTCTGCGATCCAGTGGACGCAGCATTGGTGGTGTAACCGGCGCAACCGGAAAGCCCAGCGGCTGCTACGAGCGCCGCGATCATTGCGAGGAGCGCTAAGACCGGGCGAGGCTGCGAAGATAGGCGATAAGCCCGGAAATTCGCTCCGGCAAATTTTGTCCTGTTTTTCTGTGCGTGCGTCTTCATGGCGCGCACAGTCTAGAAAGCGGATTTGATTCGACTCTACTGGCCGGAAGACTAAAGAAAGTACAGGCCCTTTCGCCTGTACCAAGGGTCAATTGAAAAGCTGACTTTTACACGCGCTTCCGCGCAAGTTTGCTGCACGAGGAGGCACACAAGCCTGTGGAGAACATAATGTTTGCGGACAGTGGACGCAATTCGTCGACGTTTTTCGCCACTGTACTGGCAGGTCAGTCGCGGCCTGTACCCATGATAGACTTGATGTGGCCAACTGACGTTTTGACGCTTGATGGTGACTACCGATGCTAATTTGCCGTGGCGCTCGGCGCCTGCTCGGACCTCGTGGTCGAACCGCGTTCTGCTGCTTGCTCTGGCCGGAATTTTCTTTCTAACGCTGTACCCTTTCCGATTTGTCCATGCAGAATCGCCTCGTTTTCTTTTCCCGTTTTCTCTGAACGGCTGGGGCAAGGGGGGAGGCGTCCTCGATGCCTTCCTGAATGTTTTGCTTTTTGTTCCGTTTGGCTTCGGGCTCGCTGAAAAACTGCGCGAACGCGGTAGATCGAAATCAGCCGCGATTCTGGTGGGATACGCTTGCGGCGCTTCGCTCTCCTATTTCGTGGAGTTCCTGCAAATCTACATTCCCTATCGCGACTCTGGATGGGGAGACGTGATCACCAACTCAGCCGGAGCGGCAGTGGGCGCATGGATGTTTGCTTCTTTTGGGAGCGCAATCGTCGCATGGTTCAGTTCGCGCGAACGCGAACTCGGGACCTGGCTAAGCTTGCCGAAAATCGGAGTGTTTGTTGGGTTGTACATCATGTTTTGGTGCATTCTTGGCGGCCCGCTCCAGAAGCAGACCAGGCTCACCAACTGGACGCGAGATTCATTTCTTGGGGTCGGAGACTCGGCATCGCTGCGCCCGGGACCCGGCTGGCAGGGGAGCGTTTTGCAAATCGATCTCTGGAATCGCGCCGTGCCGGCGAGGGAAGCGCGCAAGCTCACTTCTTCCGACGGCGCGGGCGCAGGATCGCTCGCTACGTACCGGGTTTCCGGCCCCGCGCCGTTTCAGGACCTGCGGCAGTTTCTCCCGGAGCTCGATTGGGCGGCCCAAGGGCGTTCGTCGCCCGGGCCTGGCGGAGCCATTTTCGATGGCCGCTCCTGGCTGATTTCCGCCCAGCCCGCGTCCGCGTTAGTGAGTTCGATCGAAAGCAGCGGGCAATTTTCACTGCGAGTGATCTGCAGGCCTGCCGCGACGCCATCTGACGGACGGATTGTCTCACTTTCTTCGCCGACAGGTGCTGCGAACCTGGAGCTTAGCCAATTCGGATCGTCCCTGGGGTTCTGGTTCCGAAACCCATTTTCGATGCGACGGGTGCGGATGACGTGGATCGAGCCGCACGTGTTCGCAGCAAATGAGACGAGCAACTTGCTCCTGTCGTTTAATGGCACGGCGCTGTCACTCTTTGTGAACGGGCGCGATTATGGTCATTTCTACGAGCTGGGCCCCGGGACCGCTCTCGCCCACTACATCCGCCGCGTGAAGACCGCGGAGCTGCCCGGTTACGATTACATCTTCTACGCGATCATCTTTTTCCCCGCAGGGTGCTTGATCGGATTCGCATGGCGCAAATTTCATGTGAGCTGGATCGGCCGCGCCTGCTTTCTAGCAGGTGCATTCTTGCTGCCCGCGCTTGCTCTCGAATGGGTTTTGGCCGGCGCCGCCGCTCGCGCGATATCGCTTGAAAACATTTGGTTTACGGTGTTGCTTGAGATCGCCGGAAGCTTGTGGGTCAATGCTGACGGGAATTACTCTCGCACTCCGCGACGCCAGCATGAGCGCCTTTCAGTGAGGTGATCGTGGATCGAGCTAATGTGGTGATCGTCGGCGGAGGCGTGGTCGGCTGCGCCATCGCCCGCGCACTGTCCGCACGATGGGACGACATCTTCGTCCTTGAAGCTCTGCCGAAAATTGGAATGGCCACGAGCACGCGCAATAGCGGCGTGATTCATTCCGGCATTTATTATCCGCCTGATTCGCTCAAGGCCAAACTGTGCGTCCGCGGAAACGAGCTGACGTACGAGTTTTGCGCCGCGCACGGCGTCCCGCACCGGAACTGCGGGAAGCTCGTGGTGGCGGCGTCTACCCAGGAGGCCAATGACCTCGCAGGACTGATGCGAAACGGGCAGGCGAACGGCGTCGAAGGACTGCGGCTGATTGGTCAGCCCGAGATTCGCGAGCGCGAGCCACACGTAGCGGCCACTTACGCGCTCCTGGTTCCCTCCACGGGAATTCTATCGGCTGAGGACTTAGTGAAAGCTTACGCGCGGGTAGCCGGGGACAGCGGCGCGAACATCGTCACGAATGCGAAGGTTGATCGCATCGAAGCGGTTCCGGATGGTGTGCGCGTGCATACCGCCGCAGGCGAAATAGAGACACGCTGCCTGGTGAATAGCGCGGGGCTTTTCGCCGACGAGGTCGCCGGCCTACTCGGCTCCAAAATGGCCGAGCACCGGATATATCCCGTTCGCGGGGAGTATTGCGAGCTCGTGCGGGCGCGTCAGGATTGGGTGCGCGGCCTTGTTTATCCGGTTCCCCACCACCTTCGAATGAGTCTGGGCGTGCATCTGGTAAAAACTGTGTGGGGTAACGTGCTGTTGGGACCTACGGCGCACTATATCGACGACAAAAACGATTACGAGCGCAACCGCGAACCGGTGAAAGACTTCGCCCAAGCAGCGAGGCAGCTTTTGCCAGAGCTGACGGTCGCGGACCTGGTGCAATCGTATAGCGGCATACGACCGAAACTAGCGCCCCCGCCGGGAGAGCGGGACGGCTCGGCTTCGGCCAATGCGATTACCGACTTCATCATCCAGCGCGACCCGGAATTTCCGCAGGTGGTGCAACTGATGGGTATCGAATCACCGGGACTAACATCGGCGCCGGCCATCGCCGAATTCGTCAAAGAGATGGTTGGGGGAATCCTCGCTTAAGCTGCTGGAAAAAGCAGCCAGCCCAGCCGGAAGTTTGGGTGACGCACGGCTAGAGGAGCGGTTCGCCCGCGCCGCGCGCGATGATTTCGCGCGTCTCATCGCGTAGACGGACGATTTCGCGCCAGTCGTCGGCGGCGCTGCGATTCGGAACAATCAGCGGCCCATACGTCACCGTAATTCGTCCCGGCCGGGGAAGCAGGGTCTTATCGCGCAAAATCTGCCGCGCGCCGCTGACGGCAACCGGACAAATCGGCCGCTGTGTATCGACGGCAGCTTTGAACGCGCCGAGCTGAAATGGCCGGATACCGCTCATTGGTGTGAACGTTCCCTCCGGGTAAATCACCACCGATTCGCCGGCCCTGAGCGCGGCATTCAACTCCTCGGCCTGATGAATCCTGGCCTGTGGATCGCTACGATCAAATGCAAAATGGCCGGCGCGCCTCAGCATAGTGCCGACAAACGGCATCGACCGAGTTTCTCCCTTAGCGACGAAGTGCGCGTTTGCCGGCAAATGGCTGAGCATGATTAATATATCGACGTAGCTGGAGTGATTTGGCGCGAAGATCCATCCGTCCTGGCCGTTCATCTGTGACAAAATTTCCCCGCCCACCTCGTTGACCGGAATGCCCACCAGCCGCACCATGACTCTCGACGCACTTCTCAAACGCTCCGCCGCTCTCTTTTGGTTATTCGTTAGGAGCACTGCTACCCAAGACACGACGATGCCGCAGCCGACCGCCGCTAGCACGTAGCTGCCGTACGCAATTTCTATCACTCGCCGCCCGGCACGCCTGACGCCCGCTAGAGCGCGGGGTGCGGCTGAGAGGACTGCCAGCCGCGCAATCTGCGCCCAGGCTGGAGCGAGTCTTTTTCCGAGCTTGCCTTCGAGATACAGACGCCGCGTCTCGCTGCGCCGTAACTTCCCACTGGAAGTTTTGGGAATTGATTGTGGCGGCAGCAGTTCGACCACGTCGGGTGGCACACCCATTGCTTCGTTCACGGCGCGTGTGATTTCAGCGGTGATGCGGCTCGCGTTCGCTGCTTCGCCGCGCCGCACCTCGGCTGCAATTACCAGGCGTTCCGTTCCGCTACGCGCATCCGGCGCGCCGAATGCGGCTACGCAACCTGTGCGCACGCCGGCGACGCGTCCGGAAACATCCTCGATCTCATGGGGGTAGAGCTTTCGGCCGCCCTTAATGATGACGTCCTTCACGCGCCCGGTGACGAATAGTTCGCCGTCGGCTCGGTACGCCAGATCGCCCGAATCGAGCCAACCGTCTCCGCGCATCAGCTGCTGCGTCGCCTCCGTGTTGCGGTAATACCCACTGGTTGAAGCAGGTCCACGAAACCACAGTTGCCCTTCGACGCGTTCGGGCGCGTCGCTACCGTCATCCGCAACGATCCGCACGTCCACGTCGTTTAGTGGTCTTCCGGCTCCTACGAATTCTAGTACGGGCTCGCCACTTGCAGCTGGCATCGCGCGTCCTTCGGATTCGAACTTGTTGCGACCGATTCTGTCCACCCGGGGCCCCCTGCCACTCTCAGGAATCGAAATCGCAAGAGTCGCTTCGGCGAGTCCGTACACGGGCGTCAGCGCCTCGCGGCGAAATCCATGCGCGGCAAATCGGGCCGCGAACTTCTCCAGCGTTTCGGGCCGCACGGGCTCCGCTCCGTTGAGAGCTGCGCGCCAGCAGCTCAAATCGGCGCCAGCGAGTTCCGCATCCGTGATCTTTTTCACGCAAAGCTCGTATGCGAAATTCGGCGCCGGACTGAGCGTGGCGCGATGATGATCGATTGTCTGTAGCCAGCGCGCCGGTCGGCTCAAGAATGCAAGCGGTGACATCACCGCCACTGGCACGCCGACATACAGCGGCGCCATCCAGGCCCCGATGAGCCCCATATCGTGGTACAGCGGCAGCCAGCTAACCATAAAGTCGCCTGACCGCACCTCGGCCCCGGTAATCATCGAGCGGATATTCGCCAGCAGATTTCCGTGCGTCAGCGTGACGCCCTTCGGCGCGCCCGTCGAGCCGGACGTGTATTGCAGAAAGCAGATGTCGCCAGCACACGGCTGATGCGCCAGATCGTTCGCGGCGCGCCGCTCAGTGGGCGGCAAATCCTCCCAAGGCGGGGCGGCTCGCTCCAATCTGTGCGCGTTCAGCACTTCGCGCAGCGACGGCACTCGGGGCCTCAATAAGTTCGCGAGGCTTTCCGCCTGCCGAAAGGTAATCAGATAGGTGCATTCTGCGTTCGAAAGGATGTTGGCCTGACGCGCGGCGTACTCCGCGATGCGGTCCGCACGAAACGGCGGATAAATGGGCACCGGAATGCCGCCCGCCAGCACAATGCCAGCGAACGTGTAATAGAACTCGGCGCAAGTAGGCAGCATGATGGCGACTGTTTCGCGGGGCTGCATTCCGCGGCGACGCAATTCTCCGGCAATTCGCAGCGCGCGGTCGTAGAGTTCGCCGAACGTGATCGTGTGAATTTGCTCGCGGTCATCGTAGAGATGAATGTGCGCTCGGCCCGGTTCGCCAAGGCCGCGCAGGCGGATGATTTCGGTGAGCGTCTCACTGGCGCGGACGCGGCGCTCGAAGTCGGGATCTTGTTCGGCTTGTTCCTCGGCTGTCGCGCCAGTTGCCTTCGCCGCTGGCGTCGCTGCGGCTCTCTCTCTCGACGCGGTTCGCGGAACAGATGGTTCGCATTGGCTTCGAGTCGATTGCTCGCGGCGAATTGCGTCGATTACGTCTCCGACCGTGTTTGCTTCCGCCATCACGCTTTCTGGCAGCCGCACGCCGCATGCTTCGTTCAGGCGCAGCATCAGCTCGACGCGTTCCAGGCTTCCGAGACCTAGCTCGCGTTCGAGATGCGCCTTTGTTCCCCGCGCAGCGAGTTCCTCAAGCGCGCGCGTGCCGCCAAGCTCGCCGAGAAGCTGGCGGACGGTAGCAATGGCCTGCGATTGGGTCGCTTCCGTGCGGCCGGTTTGTGTCCCTGCTGCATTCATAGCGGAAGGTACTGCTGTACGGGCGCGGCGAATCGTTCGACGCCGGAACAAGCGCGCGCTCTGCTGCTGCCAGCCTATCACCGGATGGCAACGCCTTCAAATGCGGCCCAGACATCCTGCGGGCAGCCGAATTTAGGCTTATTACAGAGTTCACCCTATGATGCTTGGCCATCGGAAGCGCGTAAAATTGCAGACCGGGCTTGCGGTTGACAAACCGCGGCGCTGCCACTATCTCTAGTGGGTGCTCCCTCCTAAGAGGCTTCCTTGACCAACCCTGAATTGGCGAGCCGGAGATGGATGGGAACCATCCTCTCCTATGGCGTGATCGCGCTAGTCGTCTATTTGGCGTTCCGCATTTTCGAGCCGTTTTTCGTTGCTCTCGCGTGGGCGGGTGTGCTGGTCGTGGTTTCATACCGCGTGTACGAATGGCTGGCACAGCGGATGCGGCCCTCCGCGGCGGCGCTGGCTAGCACCTTTGGGGTGACGGCAATTTTGATCGCGCCAGCCGTGCTGATACTCGTCGTTTTCCTTGCGCAAGGCCCGCAGGCGATTCATTCGCTCCATTTGACCCCCGACGGTGGGCACGTTCCTTTTCTCAATAGAATTTGGATTCATCTGCAGGCTCGCTTTCCCGAACTCAGTTCAGCCGAAGTCACCGCAGAGATGCGGCACTACGCTACGGACGCGGCCCAGTTCCTTGCGGCGCGGCTCGGTACCGCCGTCCGGAACACGGCAGAGTTTCTGTTCGATCTGTTCATCACCGTGTTCGCGATGTTTTACATGTTTCGCGACGGGAGCGGCTTCGTTACTGAGATCCGCCGCCTGCTGCCCCTGCAATCTTTCGAGCGCGAGCGCGTTCTGGAGGACCTGCGGGACATCATCTTCGCGACGGTTTTTGCCACGTTCCTGGCCGCCGCCGCTCACGGGACTCTGCTCGGTGTGGTCTTTCTCGCCTTCGGCATCCGCGCTTCCCTGTTCTGGGGCGTAATCATGGGATTTTTTTCCCTGATCCCGGTTGTTGGTTCGGCGTTGATCTGGGTTCCTGCGGCGATTGGGCTGGCAGTGAGTGGACACGTTGGCAAGGGAATAGCGCTCGCGCTTGTCTGTGCGTCCGTGGTCGTGCTGGTTGATTACGTTCTGCGGCCCTGGTTCATCAGTGGCCGCGCGCAAATCGGGGAGTTGCTTGTGTTTATCGGCGTGCTGGGAGGGATTAGCCTGTTTGGAGCACTGGGAATCGTCCTTGGCCCGATCGTGGTTGGCCTCGCCGCTGATCTGCTCGATCTCTACTCGCCGCACCGTGGACGCCCTGGACACACGACGCCTCCTCCCGGTGCGAATCCCACCGGCGCCGTGCTAGAGTAGCGCCTTTCGGAATTTCCCAGCTTATGGCCAAACACCTGAATGTACTCAACGGCAGCCTGCCACCGGAAAAGCTCCGGTGGCGATGCGATCCCGCTTCCATTCCGTTTGATACGACCGCGTCGGTCGAGCCGATCTCGCACGATCTCGGCCAACAACGGGCTCTACGCGCGCTGCGCATGGGCGTGGAGCTGAACGCCTCCGGCTACAATCTCTTCGTCTGCGGACTTTCCGGCACCAGCCGGGGCGGCATGATCGTCAGAATGATCGAGGAGCTTCATCCCGAGACGGAACTCGCTCCCGACCGCTGCTACGTCAACAATTTCAAGAGCACCGATTATCCGCGGCTGCTGACCCTTCCTCGCGGACAGGCCAACGCTTTCAAAAAGGAAGTCGATTCCGGCATCGATTTCCTGCGGCGCCGCATTCCGCAAGTTTTCGAAGGCGAGCCGTTTCAGCGCCAAAAGGCACGGATTGTCGAGCGCTTCACCCTCCGCGAAAAGGAACTGATGGATGATTTTACCCGCCGCATCGCCCGCGAACAGTTTGCGCTCGGCCGCATGCAGGTGGGTGCTGTCGCCCTGCCCGAGATATTCCCTGTGCTTGATGGCCAGATGGTGCCCATTGAGGAAATCCCTAAAATGGTGCAAGACGGCAAAATCGAAAACACTGCTGCGGAGGAATTGGAGCGCAAGTACGACCAGTTTCGGCAGGAGTTCACCGTTGTCTATCGGCGGACGCTTTCGCTCTCGCGTGAACTGGCCAGCGAAATG
>JASHWB010000390.1 GCA_030044295.1 Candidatus Acidiferrales bacterium | reverse complement strand
GCGGAGCGAGGCGGGAATATAGGTGTAGGTTCGCGCGCGGCCGTGGAGCAGCAGCCCCCAAAACGCTCCCTGCGCATAGAGATACGCGAGATAGGCCCAGCGGAAGAGCGAGTTCGACGGCAGGAAAAAGTCGAGGGTGACGAGCGAGCCGCCGGGGCGCGTGACGCGCTCGATTTCGCGGAGGGCGGCGCCGAGGTCCGGAAAATTGCGCAGGCCGTAGCCGACGAAGACGCAATCGAACGAGCTGCCGGCCAGAGGCAGCGCGGCGGCGTCCGCGCAGAGCACGTCGTGAATGCCGCGCTCGCGGGCGAGGCGCAGCATCGGCTCGGTGAGGTCAACGGCGACGGCGTGCGCGCGCGGAAAGCGGTCGAGCACGAGGCGCGAAAAGTCTCCGGTGCCGGCGGCGAGATCGAGGATGGCGGCGTTTTCGGGCAGCGCGAGGCGTTCGACGCCGCTGCGTTTCCAGCGGCGGTCCATGCCATAGGAAAAAACGCGCGTGACGAAGTCGTAGCGGCGGGCGATCGCGGCGAACATGCCGCGCATGAGGCGCGCGTCGCGTTTTTCTTCAGGCAAAGTCATCGAAAGCCGGTTGGCGACGCAGGAGAAGAGAGATTCTTCGTCGTCCGCCACGGCGGATTCCTCAGAATGACACCACTCACCACTTACGACTTACCGCTCACGAGCCACGAACTACCGGCCATGGTCGGGGAAATTCTCCCAGCCGGTGGGACAGTCGTAAGGCATCTGCGAGTGGCCGAGCGCTTCGATCTCGTGAATTTTTCCGCCGGAAACTTTGAAGATGTGGACCGCAACGTTGTCGAAGGGCTTGAAGTTCATGTTTTGCGAGGTGATGCCGGGGACGCCGACGATTTTCTCGGTCTTTTCGTCCATCGGGTGACGGAACTGCGAGAAGCCCATCACCAGACCGTATTCAGGATCGGCGATCATCACGCGGCGTGGCTCGATGCGCTTGATGTAGTCCATCACGTGCGTCTTGAGTTGCGCGCCGCAACCGTAGCTGCCGAGGACCTGGCGTGAGGTCGGGTTAGCCGGCTTGGGATTGCCGGTGGTCTGCATGCCATTTTCGCGGCGGACGCAATCGTCGGCGAAAGGCGCGTTATTCGAGTCGGCGCTGGTGACGGCGGTGTAGTAGGTCGGCGCGATCCTGAGCATTTCGGCGCGGGTATTGCGCTCGGAAGGCGGCACTTTTTCGAGGAACGCGGGGCGCGGTTTTTCGAGATTTTTCATCTCGGAGGGCGTGCTGTCGGCCCACAGATGCTCGGCGGCGACGATTTCTCCATGGCGGATTTTCAGGCGGAACGCGGCCTGGATGGGCTTGTTATCGGCTTGCATCTCGCACATGAAGCCGACTTGCTCGGAAACGGGATCGGGGATGTAGATCTTGAAGGCGGTGGGCGGACCGTCGGCGATTTTCCAAAGGCCTTCGCCGGGATGCATCACCTTCGTGTTCTCGACGAACTCGACGTTGGGCGCGAGCGGAACGCGCGAAGGGTCGTGCGCGAGGAGCGCGGCGACGTAGTCGTTCATGATGTTGGTGAGGCAGGCGCGGTCGCAGTGCGCGGGAAGCTTTTTCGCAACTTCCCCAGCCTTCGCAGCAGACGCGATGGATGGGGTACCCGAAAGTGCTACTGCGCCCGACAAAAGCAAGATTGCGATTGCGGTATGGATGCGATTCACGGCGATTCCCTCCCCTATCAACAAACCGGAGGGAATTTACACAGGAGAGCGCGGAGTTGCAAAGGAATTTTCGGAGCCACAAACGCGGCGTGAGAAGCCGGAGAACAATCCGCACCCTTTGCGAGAAGCGCAAAGAGTGCCCTTCGACTGACGCTCAGGGTAAACGGCACCCGAAAATTAAAAAGCTAGATCAGGAAGACGGTTTGGCCGGTTAGGTCGAAGCGCTTGCGGCAGCGGATGTTGCGGCAGGCGACCATATTGTCGACGCGGACCATGTAGGAGCGGGCTTTTTCGAACTGCTTTTTGTCCTCGGGATTCGCGCCCGTGGGGGGCTGCGATTTTTTGGTGCGGACCATCCAGCGGACCGGATAGGCGTTTTCCTGCCGGCAGTGCGGGCAGTTGAGAGTCATTTGCTTGGTTTCTTCTTTTTCGTCGTAGAAGCGCTTTTCGTCCATGGAGACAAATTAACAGAAAACGGGAAAGGGGAATAGAGAGCCAGCCAATTCAGGCAAATGGCTCGGGCGATTTGATGAAAATCCCCACCCTTCGCAGAAACCAGAAACCGCGAAGGATGGGGCACCCGCCAAAAGCAGATCCCTCGCCCCCAGCCCCGGCAAGGATCGCCGGGGCTGGGCTCGGGATGACAATGTGGGTGGTCTGGGCGGATTGACCGGTGCGGTGCCGGGGACCTACGCGGCGGCCACCTTCGTGCCCCAGGGCAAGCGGCACCCGAAGGTGCCAGAGCAAAAGACCGGCGCGAAGGCAAAGGCGCCAAACGGGAGTTTGGCGCTCCCAGGGCTATGCGGCGGCGCGGACGTCGTCGAGATTGACAAAGCGCAGGCCGCGATCGGCCCAGCGCGGCAGCCAGTACGCGAGGGCATCGACGCAATGCTTGCGGTCGCCTTCGATGACACGGTGATCGCCGTCGTGGAGCAGGACGATATCGCCTCCGCGGGCGCGACGCAGGCGGCGGATTACAGGAGCGGCCGGCTGCGGCTTCCAGTCCCAGGCGAGCACCGACCACATGACGACACCGAGAGGGCTGCGCTGGCGAATCACTCCATTGAGCTGGGGGCCGCGGAAGCCAAAGGGCGGACGCATCCAGCGCGGGCGATTGCCGACGGTCGATTCAATGGCTTCGTCGCAGCGCGAGAGTTCGTCGGCGATGCGGCGCGGGCGCATGAAGGTGAGCGACGGATGAGTTTCGGTATGATTGCCGAGGGTGTGGCCGCGGGCGGCGATTTCGCGCGTGAGTTCAGGGAATAGGCGGACGTTGCGCCCAATCAGGAAAAATGTGGCGCGCGCATGATACTTTTCAAGCAGGTCGAGCAGCGCGGGCGTGACGGCGGGATTCGGGCCGTCGTCGAAAGTGACGGCCATCGTGGAGCGGTCGCCCGTGCGGCGGATGGTCGGGCCGAAAAGTTGCGATGCGGGCGCCACGGACGCCCACGATAGAAACGCGCCCGTGCCACAGGCGCCACAAGCCGCTTCGACAGCAGGAGCAGGATTCATATCGTACAATTTTCGCATGGGGTGCAAGCGTCTGCCAGCGAAAGTGGCGGGAATAGTGCCGTTA
>JASHWB010000389.1 GCA_030044295.1 Candidatus Acidiferrales bacterium | reverse complement strand
TTTGGCGGCGATTTCCGGCGGGAAGAGTTCAACGAACTGGGCCAGCAGAACCCGCGTGGGACCTTCTACTTTACGGGAGCCGCGACTAGCGGCGGCGCTCCACTCGGAACTGCAAACGGGTCGGACCTCGCAGATTTTCTTCTCGGCATACCCGATACGAGCCAAGTTGCCTTCGGCAACGCCGACAAATACTTTCGAGGGCCGGCCTACGATGCTTTCGTCACCGACGATTGGAGGATGAGGCCAGAGCTGACGATCAACGCGGGAATCCGCTGGGAATACGGAGCGCCGCCAACCGAAATCTACGGCAGGATGGTGAATCTGGACGTCGCGCCCGGTTTTACGGGCGTCGCACCTGTGCTGGCAAGCAGTCCAGTTGGATCCCTCACCGGCGAGGACTATCCTGCCTCGCTGGTCCGCCCCGATTGGCGGGGGATCGAGCCGCGCATCGGCATCGCATGGAGACCGTTCGCTGCGTCGACTCTCGTGGTGCGAGGAGGCTACGGAATTTACGACGACACTTCCGTGTACCTTTCACTAGATCAAGCTATGGCGCAGCAGGCTCCGCTGTCGACCAGCGTCAACGTGGCGGACAGCAGCACGTGCCCGCTCACGCTCGCTAACGGTTTCATCGACTGCCCGGATATCACGCCTGAGGGCCTCGGAGTTAATCCCGATTTCAGGGTCGGCTACGCACAGGAGTGGGAACTTAGCGCGCAGAGGGACATGCCGGGCGCATTCGTCATGATCCTGACGTATTCGGGCATCAAAGGAACGCGAGGGATGCAGGAATTCTTGCCCAACACCTATCCCATTGGGGCCACGAATCCGTGCCCGAGCTGTCCGACGGGCTTCGTTTACGTTACTTCCAACGGAAACTCCACACGCGAAGCCGGACAAATCGAATTGCGCCGCAGGTTACGCGCCGGATTCACTGCCAAGGTCGATTACACCTATGCGAAAGGGGTCGACGACGATTCGCAAGTAGGAGCGTCAGGGCACGTGGTGCAGGAAACCGAAGAGGACCAAAGCACGTTTACGATCAGCCAACCCGCCGCGCCATCACCGACGATCGCGCAGGACTGGCTGGACCTCGCCGCCGAACGGAGCCTTTCGTCATTCGATCAGCGAAATCTGGTCGATTTGCAAATCCAATACACGACGGGGATGGGGCTCGGTGGCGGGACTTTGCTTGGCGGCTGGCGAGGCCAGTTACTCAAGGAGTGGACCGTGCTGACGCAAATCACGGCGGGTTCGGGCTTGCCCGAAACGCCAATTTTTTTGGCCGCCGTTCCGGGAACGGGCGTAACAGGGACGATACGCCCAAACCTCACTGGAGCGCCGGTTTACAAAGCGCCGCCCGGTTATTTTTTGAACGCGGCTGCCTTTAGCGCGCCTCTGGCGGGACAATGGGGCGATGCGACTCGCAATTCGATTATCGGACCTAGGCAGTTTAGCTTCGATACCGCGATTGCGCGGACGTTTCGGGTGCACGGAGACCTGAACCTGGACGTGCGCGTGCAGGCGACGAATCTTCTTAACCACACCACGTTTACGGCGTGGAACACCGTGGTGAACGGGACGACATTCGGACTTCCGGCTGCTGTAAATCCGATGCGCAGCCTGCAACTCGTCGGAAGGCTGAGGTTTTAGTCATGCGCCGCTCGACTCTGTTGCCTGCGCTTGTGGCACTCTGCGCGGCCGTCTGTTTCGGGCAGACGATTGGCACCAATGTTGTTCCGGGAACGACCGGGAACCACCCGCTCACCGTGAATTCGCAGGTAGTGGTCGAAACGGTTGTAGTGAAGGACAAGAACGGAAACTTCGTCGGCGGGCTGACGGCAAAGGATTTCTCCGTGGCCGAGGATGGCGTGCCGCAGACGATAAGCTTCTTTCAGCATCAGACGCTTGAGACGGCATCATCCCCGTTGCCTACGGTTCCTCGCGACCAAGAACAGATCACGATCTACAAGGAGCTGGAACGCACCGGCATCGCTCCCGAAAGCCCATCAGATTCCAGCTATCACGATCGTCGGCTTCTCGCACTCTACTTTGATATGACTGCTATGCCTCCCGAGGATCAGGAACGCGCGTTGGCTGCCGCGGAGACCTTTGTCCGCGATGACATGAGCAGAGCGGACCTCGTGTCGATTTTCCGGTACAACGGCGGCGCGGTGGACGTGTTGCAGGATTTCACATCGGATCGCAACCGGCTCCTGAGCATCCTGCAGACGATGATCGTCGGCGAAGGCCAGGGTTCGGCGGAGGAAGTCGACGACGCAAGCAGCGCCGACACCGGAACCGCTTTCGGCCAAGACAACAGCGAATTCAACATCTTCAACACTGACCGGCAGCTTTCGGCGCTGGAGACCGCCTCCAAAATGCTCGGACAGGTGAGCGAGAAGAAGTCGCTGATCTATTTTGCGAGCGGCCTGCGGCTGAACGGCATCGACAACCAAGCGCAGTTGCACGCGACGATCGACGCGGCTATACGGGCCGGTGTTTCGGTTTGGATGGTGGATGCTCGCGGGCTGGTAGCTCAAGCGCCTCTCGGTGACGCAACGCAAGGGTCGCAAGGCAATCGAGGGATGTACACGGGCGCGGCAATGCAAGCAGTGAACGACAAATTGCAGGCGTCGCAGGACACTATGTACGCCGTAGCGGCGGACACTGGCGGCAAAGCGCTCTTCGACAACAACGACCTGACACGCGGGATCGTGCAGGCGCAGCGATCGATTTCCGACTACTACCTGATCGCGTATTACACGACCAACACGGCTCACAACGGACGCTTCCGGCGAATAGAGATAAAAGTAGATCGCCCGAGCGATGCCAAGCTCGACTATCGCCACGGTTACTACGCCAACAAGGAGTTCCACTATTTCAACGCCGCTGACAAGGAACGGCAGCTTGAGGATGCGCTAATGCTGCCCGACCCGATCACGGACTTGACCGTCGCGATGGAGGTTGACTACTTCCAGTTAAATCGCGCCGAATACTTCGTGCCGATTATCGTGAAAATTCCTGGGCGCGAGCTGGCATTAGCCAAGCATTTTGGCGCCGAGCACACGCTAATCGACTTCGTCTGTGAAGTGAAGGATCAGGCGAGCGGAATTACGGTTTCAAATCTGCGAGATTACGTGAACGTGAAGCTGGGCAACGCCACGGCGGAAGAACTGGCCAGCCGTCCCGTCGAGTACGATACCGGCTTCACGCTTTTCCCAGGGACGTATTCGATCAAATTCCTTGCACGCGACGACGAGACCGGAAGGATTGGAACCTACGAGGCATCGTTCGTGATTCCAGACCTGAATAAGGTCACGAAAATGGTTCCAATTAGCTCTGTCGTGCTCAGCGGGCAGCAGGTGAACGTCAAAGACGCACTCTATAACGCGACACACGGGAAGCAGGAGGTGAAGGACGCCGCTGCCAACCCGCTCGTGGACGACGACGTAAAACTAATTCCCAGCGTGACGCGGGTCTTCAGCGCAAAGG
>JASHWB010000388.1 GCA_030044295.1 Candidatus Acidiferrales bacterium | reverse complement strand
AGACCTGAAGGAGTTTCCCCAGAAAATTGTGAACGTCCGTGTGCGCTCGAAGCCTCCGCTGGAAGGCCTCCCCGGCGTTTCTGGCGCATTCAAGGAAGCGGAGCGAGCGCTTGGCGATTCCGGCCGCATTGTGCTGCGCTATTCAGGCACCGAGCCGCTCGCGCGCGTTATGGTTGAAGCCGAGCGACAGGAAGACGTCGAGCATTGGGTGAATACAATCGCCGCGGCTTTGAAATCAGAAATCGGCGCTTGAAGCGCGACGGTATCCGCGGGATACCACCTCTCTCTTCGGTCTTCGCCAGAACGCGAAGTGAATATTCCAAAGAATGTAGGTAAATGCCCTGCGATTTCTGAGAAAGCGGATTCGAACTGGCAGTCTGCGCGAACAGGCAGGCCAAGCTGACGGCTAAGTAGCAGATCGAGAAGGAAATACGCCCACCTGCTTCGGTTCCCAAGTTGGCACCCGGCGTGCAAACACAGCACTAGATTGTCTCTTAACGCCCGGGGCAGCAACCGGTTCTATCGCGCCGGGGCCGGTCTTAGGGGTGGGGACGCGTATGGGGGCCTGGGTGGGCCCCCTTTTTTGTGCCGCGAAGTTTAGCCGCCGCATTTGCTTCCAGTCCGTAGCAGCATTCACACGCTCTTTCCGTCGATCATTCGCTCGGACCATCCCTGTCTGTAGCCAGAATGCTTTAGCTGCGCCCCGCAGGGGTTTTGCGCGATTCCTTTCGCCCCAGCCTATCGATTATCGACCCACTTCCTGTCACCCAGCGCCACAGGCTCAACAGGCAGTCCCGCCTTGCACCAGGACTTCAAACCGCCTTCCAGAGAGTACATGGTCAGCTTTTTTGTTGGCAGGTGAAGCCGATTCCATGCGGAAAACTGCGGAAGCCGTCGAGCGGGCCGGGGAAAGCACCGAAGAAAATTGTAAGGAGTGTGGCAGGAAACAATATGTCCCGCTTATGCCTCCACGGAACGCCCGGGCAAAAAAAGCGGCGGAGCGATTCGCTCCGCCGCTTCTCAATTCAGGTTTGTGTTGCTGGCTAGCGGCCTCCGTCGTCCTTTCCGCGGTCGCCGCCGTTATTTTTGCCTCCGCGCTCACCGCCTTGATTCCCGCGAGGTTGCTGCGGTTTTGCTGCAGGACGGTTTCCACGCTGCGCCGGTTGGGCGTGAGGCTGTTTGGCCGGCCGGTTTTCATTCCCCGGCGTAGCGTTGCGGTTCTCCTGACGGTTGTTCGGTTGCGCTCCCCGATTGGGCTGGTTCTGCGCTGGCCGGGACTGATTTCCGTTCGTACGGGTCGCGCCGCGGCCGGTAAATTCGCCCGGACGCTGCGTTGCCCCAACATTCGGATGGCCGTGGTTCGCTGAATAGCGCAACGACGTGTTGCTGCGCGCCGCGTCGAAGTGCTGCTGTTGAGCGGACGTCGCCTGCACGTGCTGTTCGCTATCCCACCGTTGTTGCTGCGCCGACGGTCGAGCGTTTATTCCGTGCGGTCCGCCGTTAAAACTCACATGGTTATTCACGTGGACGTTGTTTATTACCGTGCGGTTCACGTACACGTTGCGCACCACCGTCACGTTCACGTGCGAGACCGCCGTGTTGTAGAAGAAATGGCCACCGCGCCATTCTCCGCCAACGAAGCCTGCCCCGAAATAGCCGAACCCATAGTTAATGCCGCCGTAAAACCCTACGTGCGGTCCCCAATAGCCCGCATGCCACACGTACGCGCCGCCTGCGAATCCCCACCAACCCGGCGTCCAAAGGTAACCCGGCTGGGGCGCCAGCACCCACGTTCCGGGTACCCAATAGTAGCCATCGTCCCCGTACGCCCAATAGCCGGGCGTCCAAATGTAATCGGGACCGGGACAGATCGGTTGCGCGTAAACAGGCAGAGCGGGCGGCCCGATGTGTACGGAAATGCCTACCGCGACCTGGGCCGAAGTCGATCTCGGTAGTGCCAAGCAGAAAAGAGCCAGTGCAACTGCGAGTGCCCCCACAAGATGTGTCTTCCGCATGTCGAACCCCCACACAAGATTGGCTGGGTACCATCACCATCATTATAAAACACCGCCGGGCAGAAAGAGTTGCTCAGCCACGTATTCATACTGGATCAGGTTGAATTTCCTGGATCGTGACACAAGCAGTCGAAATGCAACCTGACCCGCACCCTCTACCCCTCAAATCGCAGATTTCCTAAACGGGCCGGAGCAGCCATCGTATCGGAGTGGCCCGAAGACGTACTCAACCTGAGGCGGCGGTCTCTTCATCGCATAATAAATCCGCGAATACGAACCCGCCGCGCTGCACAATCTCGCCGCTACGAACTGCGATCGGCTCGCGGAACATCGGTCCGGCGCACGCGAACGTATGGAATTCGCCGCGTTCGCCGCATGGATCAACGGACGCCGGCAATTCGGCCAAGAGCGCTGCATTCCATTCGCGTCCGGCAAATGCCTGGTCCAGTTGGCGAGGATCGACGCACGTCAGGCGCGCGCGCAGCCCTCCGGCCATCATCTCTTCCGCAAGCTGTCGCGTCGGAATGCCCCATAACGGAAACACGGGAGTCATTTCGCACTTCGCCAGATTTTCTTCCCGGTAGCGCCGCACGTCCTCCAGAAACAGGTCGCCGAAAACGATGTGCGTCACTCCCTCTGCTCGCGCGCGGTTCATCGCTTCGGCCATCGCCCGCTCGTATTCGGCGTTCGAGCATGGCGAGGGAATCGGTGCTTTGATCAACGGCAGTCCCGCCGCGGCGGCCTGCGCTTCCAGCAATGATTCGCGCACGGCATGCATGGCCACCCGCTGATGCGTTCGGTTGACCGTTGTGAGCAGCCCCACGACGTCTAGTTCGCCGCTTCGCCGCACCGTATGCAGCGCCCACGCGCTATCCTTCCCCGAACTCCACGCCACCCACGCCTTTGGCCTCATGCCGCAGTTCTGCTTCGTGCCCGCCTTCGAGGGATCATTACGCTCCGAGCAACGAATACTACATCGGAACCAATTCCCCAGCATGAAGTCGAGGCCGCGAATAACATTCGTCAAGAAGTTGACGCAGCTAATCTATGGGCCGGCCGGAAGCGTCGGGCTTCTAGCCGGGCGATAGCAACTGATTCCAGATTTTTGGTTTCTCACCCCCTGTTCGTTTTCGGATTGACAAACTGTTGCTCATATGGTAACGTGAGTCGGGCTCGTTTTTGAGCCCGTGGGGGATCGCGCATGCGTTGCGCCCGGCAGTCCCAGGCGCACATCCTGCAGCAGTTCCCGCCGCGCGTCGAAGCACCCGAGGCGCTGTCGCTTCGGGGTCGCACCGCGAGCTTCCACGCCCTCCCAAGCGCAATCCAAGGGCGGAACAGCCAATCAACCTTCGTCGCACGTAAATTACTGAAAATAAAAGGCCATACAAATCCAAGGGCGGAACGTCCCGGTGCATCTATTTTTGCGCCATCTTGTTCGTCTGCTGTTCGCCAATGCCAACCTGCTGCCGCTGCGTTCCCTGCCCGGCGGCTGTTTGACACGCCGCGTCCCAGCGGGTTAGCCTCGCCAGGGCGCGCAATGACCTCTTCCTCCGACCGTTCTGGCGCGAGCGCCAATTCCATCAGCAAGCCCGTAATCGAATTCCGCGGCGTCGAGTATCGCCTCGCCGATGGCTCCCAGCTTCTCGCCAACTTTCATCTGGCCATCGAGAGCGGCGAGACTATGGTGCTCCTTGGACGCAGCGGCGCCGGAAAAACCACCGCGTTGAAATTAATCAATCGCCTCTTGGAGCCGACCGCCGGCCAGGTATTCGTCGAGGGCCGCGGCACTCTTGAATGGGATCCCATCGCCCTGCGCCGCCATATCGGCTACGTCATTCAGGAAACCGGGCTGTTTCCTCACTACACGGTTGAAGAAAATATCGGCGTCACGCCTCGGCTCGAAGGCTGGGACCGAGCCAGAATCCGCCATCGTGCCGAAGAGTTGCTCGCGCTCGTCGGTCTGGATCCTCGCGCCTATCTCGAGCGCTATCCGCACGAGCTTTCCGGCGGGCAACGCCAGCGCGTCGGCTTGGCGCGTGCTCTCGCCGCCGATCCGCCGGTTCTGCTGATGGACGAGCCCTTCGGTGCTCTCGATCCTCTCACTCGCGTCGAAGTGCGCCAGGAGTTTAAGCAGCTGCAAAGCCGTCTGCAGAAAACCGTCGTGATCGTCACGCACGATATCGCTGAGGCCGTTGACCTCGGCACGCGTATCGCGCTGCTGGAAGCGGGTGAAATCAGGAGCGTTCACGCCGCGGGCAAATTTTTGCAATCCGATGAGCCGCTTGCGGCCGCGTACGTCGCGCAAATCCGCGCTCTCCAACCCGAAGGAGAAGCTTCATGAGCCTCGCCCGCTACTTCGCGCAACATGGCAGCGAAATCCTGCAGTCCACCGGCGAGCACCTATGGCTCACCGTCGTCACCATGCTGCTCGCGGTCGGCATCGGTGTGCCGCTCGGAATTCTGGTTGCCAGGCGCCCTTGGTCTTCGAAGCCGATCCTCGGCGGCGCGAACATCGCGGAAACGATTCCCAGTCTCGCCCTCTTCGGATTTTTGCTCCCGCTGCCGTGGCTCGGCGCGCGCGGCGACCGCATCGCTGTCGCCGCTCTTACGCTCTATGCACTCCTGCCGATCATCCGCAACACCGCCGCCGGAATAAAATCCATCGATCCTGCCGTCCGCGAAGCGGCGCTAGGCATGGGCATGACCGGCAGGCAAATCCTCTGGCGCGTCGAAATGCCCCTCGCCTTCCCGACGATTCTCGCCGGAATTCGCGTCGCTACCGTTTGGACCATCGGCATCGCCACGATTGCAGCGGCCGTCGGCGCCGGCGGCCTCGGCGAATACATCTTCCGTGGCCTCGCCATGGTCGATAACAACGTGATCCTGGCGGGAGCGATTCCCGCAGCTGTACTCGCGCTGCTCGCCGATTTGCTTCTTGGGCTGCTCGAACGCCGCGTCCGGCCCGAACGGCGCAAATCGCGCCGCCCACGCCCTACCTGGTCTGGCACCGGAACCGCGGTCGCCGCGGGAGTTGTTTTGATCGCGCTTTTTGCGAGCGTCGGCCTCGCTGGATGCGGCGGAGACCGCGCCGGTACGGTCGTCGTCGGCTCAAAAAACTTCCCGGAGCAGGCGCTGCTCGGCGAAATCCTGGCGCAGGAAATCGAGAATCGCGCGCACCTGCGCGTCGTCCGAAAATTCTATTTGGCGGGCACCTTCATTTGCCAGCAGGCTCTACTGGCCGGCCGCATCGATACGTACGTCGAATACACGGGGACCGCCCTCACCGCGATTCTAAAAGACCCCATCGAGCAAGATCCTGCGGCTGTCTTTTCGAAAGTGCGGCAGCAATATCAGCAGCGATTCAACCTTTCCGTGCTGCCTCCGCTCGGATTCAACAACACCTTTGCCATCGTGATCCGCGGCGAAGATGCCCGCCGTCTCCACCTGACGACCATCTCTGAAGCGGCGCAATACACGCCGCACTGGCGCGCAGCCTTCGGTTACGAGTTCATGGGCCGTCCCGATGGATACGCAGGATTCGTGAGCACCTATGGACTGAAATTCGCAGGTGCGCCGAAAATCCTCGATCTCGGCTTGCTATACCGCGCGCTACTCGATCGCGAAGTCGATCTGGTCGCCGGAAATTCCACAGACGGCCTGCTATCCGCGCGCGACCTCACCGTCCTCCAGGACGACAAGCGCTATTTTCCGCCCTACCAGGCTGTTCCGATCGTGCGCGACGAAACGCTGGCGCGATATCCGGAACTGCGGGATGCAATCGCTGCCTTGGCGGGGAAAATTTCCGACGCGGAGATGCAAAAGATGAACTATGAGGTGGTGGCCGAACACCGCGACATCAGCCAAGTTGCCCGCGAGTTTCTCCGGTCGAATGGGTTGGGGTGAGAAGATGCGAGCGCATTCTGCGTTCCCATCGCGCGTCGGTTTCACGCGCGATGGGGTGACATGGAGACCCTAGTGATCGACCTAATTTCCGCTCGAGGTTGCTGCGGGCGCCGAAGAGTCGCGGAACGAGGCGTCGTGCGTGATCGTCTCGTACGGCTTTCCGTCCAGCTCGGCGTACGGATATACGAAGTAGTTCAGCGGCTCGCCCTTCTGCGGCGGGACCAGCCGGATGTCCCGGCCCATGCTGAACATCACCCGGTCTGTATCGATCGCGCCGAAGAAGTATTTCGCTTTCGACGGATCTTGAGAAGCCTTTGCCGCGTCGATTGGCACCCAGCCGATGCCCGTAGCATAAAACTCCGCCCAGCAATGGTAGCTGGCGATCGCCCCGGAGTGAGCGTTCGCGGGCAGCGCCAGCCCGATTTGAAACCGCGCTGGAACTTCTGCAGCGCGCGCCATGCCGATGAAAAGCGAGTGGAAATCGGTGCAATTGCCGTGCTTGGAATTGCAGGCCCAAACGGCGTCGCCGTGGCCCCATCCCGTGCCGACGTGGTCGTAATGCATGGTGGCCAGAATGTAGTCGTAAATCTTCTGGGCTTTTTCGATCGATCCGTGCGCGCCTTTGGTCTGTTCGGCGGAAAGCTCGCCGATCTGGCCGTCCAGCGGGATCATTTTGTCCGGCCGCAAATAGCGAGCAAGCTCCATGTGTGGCGCCGCAGGGGCCGCGCTCGAAGGATCAAGCGAGACGCGATGCTCGAAGCGGTCCACGTGAAACGAGACGCGAATGTCGAACGGCTTTTCGGCCTGCGATGGTTTCACCGCGACGTAGGCATAGCGGTCGCCGTACACCGGCTCATGGCCGAGGTGATACGGCACCGGGCTTTCCACTTTGAGCGCCGATACTTTCTGGTACGCGTCCGGTCCCGTGTACGGAAGCGGGATCCAAATCCTAAGCTCGTGCGAACCGGCCGGCATGGCGGGCACGTGGGTGACTGTGGTCATTTCCACGCTGCGCGTCGGAACGGCGGGAGCTGCAACGGAAAAGCGTGCGAGGGATACTGCGATCATCAAAGCGGCCGCGCTGACCAGCGCGGTGGTCGCGATACTTCGTCTCATGTTAGAGCCTCCATCAGCTATCGGTTTTGCCCTGGCAGTCCAACGCGCCAAACGTGGTGGATGCGAGGTGCGAACGGGGCGATTCTGTCACCAGAAACCGGCGGAAGCAAGTTTTCAGGCGCGGCGCCGTACTTGGCGGCGAGGCCGCGACAGATGCCGGGCTTAAGTCTGCGCAGCTTTCAGCCCGTCAAGTTCTTCGACGAGCTCCACGGGGGAAATCAGTTTCTTTCGAATCAACAGCTTAACCAGTGCCTCTACCGCGATCGCTGGTTCGGGTAGGTCGATGGCGCCAAGCTCATTCGGTACTGCCAACTGATAGAGTGCAAACCGAGCCCCATCTTCGGCGGTTGCCGCGGCGGCTTTCGAGTCCGGTGCTGCCACGGTGGGGGGCGGTGCGGGCGAAACGTCCGGAGCGGCTCCTTTCTGCGAGCTCCGGATGTACGACGCACCATGCTTGGATGGCTCCGGGCTCTTGCTCGCCTCCTTGGTTGGCGGCGCGAATCGCCGAAGAATCTCGAACGCTTCCGGGCTCATTCCCGTGAACGCTAGACCCATGCCGAACCCTTGCAGCGCCGAACGCACTTTCGCGGAAACGCGCAAAGGCTCTTCGCCGGTGCTGAACGTTAGCTCGACGTTCGTGTCCACGGGAAGAGGCGCGAACATTTCCATATAGCAGCCACTCAAAGAAATGTCGGTGATCTTTGCCTTCACGGCGACGCCTCCGTAGGCGCCCTCCGTGGTCAACTGCGCTTCAAGACAGCAACCATGCCGCGCAAACCTGCGCCGCTCGCTCGTCGATCCTTTCGCAGAAGGTTGCGAGGCGACGCCAGCCGCAGGATCCTGAGCATTCCCCGCCGCCGGATCATATTTGTCCGGCTCCCACTCCTTGGGGGCTACGCCCCAGATGTACTTCCCGGGTTCAAGACATCTGGCGCCGAAGCGCCACTGTTTGGGGCGATTGGCAGCGCTCGCCCACTGCACGCGGTACCACGCCTTCTGATTCTGGCATT
>JASHWB010000387.1 GCA_030044295.1 Candidatus Acidiferrales bacterium | reverse complement strand
GCGACTCGGGGAAACCTCGCCACGTTGCGCGCGCGCGGCGTGCATGTGGTCGATCCCGGCGAAGGCTATCTTGCTTGTGGGATGATGGGTGCGGGACGCTTGGCGGCAACCGAGGCAATCGTCGAGAAAGTTTGCGACGTGCTGGGACTGCGGCATGATTTTGAGGGCCAGACGGTGCTGGTCACCGCGGGACCCACGCAGGAAAATGTAGATCCGGTGCGATTCCTGACCAATCGCTCCTCCGGCAAGATGGGTTACGCGCTTGCAGAGGCGGCGGTGCGCCGCGGCGCGCGTGTCGTGCTCGTCAGCGGACCGACGAATTTGCCCGCGCCGCAGGGTGCGGATTGGGTTCCTGTCCGCACCACCGGCGAAATGCGCGGCGCCGTGCGTGAGCATGCCAACGAAGCCAATGTGATCATCATGGCCGCGGCTGTTTCGGACTATCGCCCTGCTGTGGCTCAAGCGCAAAAGATGAAGCGTTCCGGCGAACGCATTACGCTCGAACTGGAGCCAACGCCCGATATTCTCGCCGAGCTTGGCCGCGAGTGGCGCGACGGAAACGCGGAAAGCCGGCGCATCCTCGTTGGTTTTGCTGCGGAGACGGACCACTTGGCCGAAAGCGCCCGCGAGAAGCTGGCGCGCAAGGGCGCAGACATGATCGCCGCGAACGACGTCACGCAAGAAGGCGCGGGATTCGATGGGGATACCAATATCGTCACGCTGTTTCTGCGCGACGGCCGCGAAATTCCACTGCCCAAACTTTCGAAACTCGATATTGCCGACCGCATCCTCGACCAAGTCATCGAGCTTCAGAAGCGATAAACTCCGGGTCTCCATTTTTGCGCCGCTATTCCCACGTGATTGCCGGGCGTGTTTTGTTATAGTGTGTTTGTCGTTCGCCGATTTTTCTCGAGGCTTACGGTTGGATTTGAAAAGAAACTCGAAGAATTTCGACGTTGAATCATGGCTCCATTACGCTGACGAGCTTGGCCTGGGGCCGTTTTATCTCGACCGTCCTGTTCAAATTGCGGCGCCGAATTTGCCGAATGGTGTGTCCGGTGCTTCACCGTCGGTTTCACAAAGGGTGGGAACCCCACGTGAACCCTCGGTTTCTGCCTCCGCTCCCACCGATTCATCTGTGCGTGTTGGACCGTCGGGAGGCCGTCCAATTTCAGCGCCGGCACCTGTCGCGCCTTTGCGCCAATCGCCGCCTGTAGCGCCCCAAAAGTCCCCTGCGCCGCAAGCGTTTGCGCCGAGGGTTGAGGCGCAATCGCTTTTCGAGGAGCGCATCGAAAACGACTCGCTTGAGCGTATCCGCCAGGACATCACGCCCACTTGTACCCGCTGCAAGCTGCACAAGGCGCGCAAGCAGATCGTGTTTGGCGTTGGAAATCCGAAAGCACAGTTGGTCTTCGTGGGCGAGGGTCCGGGGCGTGACGAGGACGAGCAGGGCGAGCCATTCGTCGGCCGCGCGGGAAAGCTGCTGACGGATATGATTGCCGCGATGGGTCTCCGGCGCCAGGACGTTTACATCTGCAACGTCGTGAAGTGCCGCCCTCCGGAAAATCGCCTGCCGGAGAAGGACGAAATCGCAACATGCTCTCCGTTTCTGGCGCGCCAGCTAGCCGTGATTAATCCGAGAGTGATCTGCTGCCTCGGTGCGTGCTCCGCTCAAACGCTGCTCAATACCACTCAAGGCATTTCGCGGTTTCGCGGCGAGTGGTTCGACTATCGCGGCGCGAAACTGATCGCCACGTATCACCCCGCCTATCTCCTGCGCAATCCCGCGGCGAAATCCGAAGTGTGGAAAGATTTGCAGAAAGTCATGGCGGTACTTGGCCTTCAGCTTCCGAGAAAATCTAAACCTTAGTCGATCACTCGCAGCGCTGGGCTTCGCGAGGCTGTTACACTATCCGCACTGATGGCATTCCGTTATTGCGAAGTCGCGCTTCCCGTGCCGCTGCGCTCGACGTTTACTTACGCGGTTCCCGCGTCGCTCGCTGGCGAATGCCTCGTGGGGCGCCGCTTGGTTGTGCCGTTTGGGCGCCGCGCCATGGTTGGCGTTGGCATCGCTGAATCCGAAACTGCTCCCGCCGACCGCTTCGCCTCTCCCATAAAAGAAATCGCCACCGTGATGGACGCGATTCCCGCCCTTACGCCGAATCTTCTGGCGCTTGGCCAGTGGATCAGCCGCTACTACGCCGCGCCCATCGGCGAAACGATGCGCGCGATGCTGCCGCCGGAAATCGAATTGCGCCACGAACGCGACTACACGCTTACGGACGCTGGCTGTGCGTATCTGAGTGATTTGGTGTCCACGAGCGAACGCACCGATGCAGAGAGGACTGAACTGGAGATTCTTCGCTCTCTCGAACGCGCAACCCTCCGTCGCAAGCGGATCGATGCAGCAACGGCTGAGCGCCTCGTCCGCCTGGGCTACTTGGCCGGGCATGAGGTGCTGCGTGATCGCAAGAAGCGCACGCAAAAAATCGTCGCATGGAACTCGTCCACTGAAAATGACCTATCCGCGGGCGCCACGCCTGCAGAGCGCCGCGTTCGTGAGATTCTCACAGCCGAGCGCGGGCCTTTGCCACTTCCACTCCTGCTCGAACAAGCGAACGTCTCTCGCTCCGTCGTCGCCCGTCTTGAAAAAACAGGCTTGCTCCGCACCTGGGACGAGGCACTTACCGCCGCCGAAGATCCATGGGACACGGACTTCACGCCCCCGTCCAATGTCCTCAATGCGGAGCAGAGCGAAGCTCTTGGCGAGATCTGGCGCTGGTTGCTGGACGGAAGTTTCACAGCCGGCCTGCTGCACGGCGTCACCGGCAGTGGCAAGACGGAGGTGTATCTCGGCGCGGTCGCTGCGGCGCTTTCGCGCGGCAAATCCGCCATCGTTCTCGTTCCCGAAATTGCGCTCACGCTGTGGGTGGGCCGGCTAGTCCGCGCCCGTTTCCGCGAAGGCGTTGCCGTACTGCACAGCGGCCTCGCCGATATTGAACGCGCCCGCGAATGGTGGCGTGTCCGGCGTGGAGAGGCGCGCGTCGTGGTTGGCACTCGCTCGGCCGTTTTCGCGCCCCTCGAAAATCTCGGCTTGATTATAGTCGACGAAGAGCAGGAATCTGCCTACAAGCAGGAAGAAACTCCGCGTTATCACGCGCGGGACACCGCCGTCTATCGCGCGCGGCTCGAAAATGCCATTGCGTTGCTTGGCTCCGCAACCCCGTCACTCGAGACGTATCACAACGCGCGCGCGGGAAAATACCGCCTGCTACGGCTTGCTTCTCGCGTGGGAAACCGACCGCTGGCTGAAGTTCGCATCGTCGATCTACGCGAGGATTTCCGCGTACACCATCGTGCTGCGCCCATTTCTGAGGCGCTGCGCCAGGCCATCTCCATGCGCCTAGCGGAAAAGACGCAAACGATGGTTTTAATCAACCGCCGCGGCTATTCATGGTCTTTGCTGTGTCGAAGCTGTGGTGCGTTCGTGCAATGCCAGAATTGCAGTATTGCCCTCACGTACCACAAAGCTCGTCGGCGCTTGGAGTGCCACTACTGTGGCTACGTCGCGCGCCCGCCGAAACAGTGTCCGAAATGCGGCGCGGAATTCATGTATTTTGTCGGCGATGGCGCTGAGCGCGTTGAGGAATACTTGCGCGAGACGTTCCCAGCGGCACGCATCGCGCGCCTAGACCGCGATACGGTTCGCACGAAGCGGGAATATCAGAAAGTTCTCGGCGCGTTCGCCAGATGCGAGCTCGACATTCTCGTAGGCACGCAAATGGTAGCCAAAGGCCACGATTTTCAGCGCGTGACGCTCGTTGGAGTTCTTGCCGCCGATCTGGCGCTCGGTCGTCCAGATTTTCGCGCCGCTGAGCGCACGTTCCAGTTGCTCACGCAAGTGGCCGGGCGCGCCGGGCGCGGCGAGCTTTCCGGCGAAGTGCTGGTCGAAACCTATTATCCGGAGCACTACGCCATCCAACTCGCTACCCAGCAGGATTATCTTTCATTTTTTGAAAAGGAAGCGCACTTCCGCCGTGTCTTGCATTATCCTCCGTTCACCGCTCTGGCGGCCATTCTGGTGCGCGACCGAAAAATCGAAAGCGCGATCCGATGGTCGCGCGCACTGGCGGGCTATTTCGCGCCGTTTGAGAAACGGGGGGTGAAGATCCTAGGGCCGGCTGCCGCTCCGCTCGCCCGTCTGCGACGGGACTATCGCTTTCAGTTCATTCTAAAGTCGCCGCAGCGCAGCGCGCTAGGCCAAGCCTTGGGCGGCTGTCTCGATTTTTGCGCAGCACACGAGATCCCGCCAACCGCGGTGATCATCGATGTCGATTCGTGCAACTTGTCGTGATTGCGTGCTGAGGATTTTGACGCGACGCGGCATACCGTTGTCGTTCGACCTCACCAGACTACGTTTGGCGCGAAGCTGAGAGCGAAAATCACCAGCGCCAGCAGCGCCCACGCCCGCCGTGATGCTCCGAGAGGTTCCCACGAGTTCAGCAGCGGCGGATGCCGGAAACGCAGCGAAAGAGCCAGCCAGATGAGTCCCCATAGAACCCATCCCGGCCACGAATAGAGTCCGATACCCACGAGTGCGAGCCCCACGGCCAACGAAATCCGCTGATGATGCCGGCTCGTTAGGCTGTAAACGATATGCCCACCATCGAGTTGCCACATGGGCAGCAAATTCATTGCGGTCGCTAGCAATCCCACCCAAGCTGCCCACCCCACGGGCCCCAGCAGGATCCAGCTCGGATCGATTCCAGGATGAAACACACGATCAAGCAGCCAAATCACTGGTGGATTGCCAAAATGGATCGTCGCATTTGCCTGCGCGTCCGGGACAATCTTCGCCGAGGCCACGGCCCACGCCATCGCCGGCAAAACAAACAAGAAACCCACCACGGGGCCGGCGATGCCAACATCAAATAGCGCCTTGCGAGTGGGGATTGGCGAGCGAATGGAGATCACGGCGCCAAACGTGCCGAACAAAGTGGGTGCTGGGATGAAATAAGGATAGCTGACGTCGATCCCGTAATGTCGCCCCGCAAAAAAATGCCCCAACTCATGTGAGAGCAAGATCAGCAGCAGCGTGAACGAAAACGGCACGCCGAGCAGAATCATCGAGGGATGATGCCAAGCCGACTCGATTTCGGCAGCGAGCATCGAGAAGAAGCTTTCGGTTCCGGAATATGGCGCAACGTCCTGCGCGTACGATTGCGCGAAATCCATTCCCACCAGCAGCGTGCACGCCAATGTAAGCAGGAATAGCGTCAGCGAGGGCCATAGCTTCTGACGACGCCGGCGAACTACGAGGCTCTTCGGCGACTCGTCGAGTACGCGAAATTGCGCGTCGAAAATCTCGACAGGGATGCGCTCGTTTCCGTTGCCTTCACTCATCGGGAACCATCTAGCGTGGGAAGATAGTTGTCATACGTATTTGGATGCGCGACCTTGCAAAATGGCTTAGGTGGCAAACGGACGCGACAGGCGCATAGGAGAATCGCCGTCTTCACTTCCCGCGATTTCGTGTTGGCCTCTAAGATTTGCCGGAAGATGCTGGGAGCGCCTGCAGTTCCTTGCCAGGCTTGAATCGCACAGCTTTGCCGGGAGGAATATTCACCTGTTGACCCGTACGGGGATTTCGTCCGATGCCGGTCTTGCGAGGCTTCACATTAAAGACGCCGAAGCGCCGCAGTTCGATGCGCCGCCCGCCGCCGAGAGCGACCTTCATGGCCTCGAACACGCCTTCCACCGCTTGCTCTGCTTTCGCGCGGGGTATGTTGGTCTTCGCTACGATGGCGTTTACGATGTCCAGCTTGATCACGGCTGCCTCCCGCTGAGCGGAACCCCATGCTAGACAAGGGGTTGCGCCTTGTCAAGCGGAGCTCCGCCCTACGCTCGTTGCGCTAAACTCCGCTAGGAGACTCGATCCTCCCCGGAAACGCAAAGTTTGAACGAGTCTTTCTGTTCGCCCACGCTATTTTCCCGTGACCGGATTTTTATAATGATAGGGCGGGACGTAAACATCCGGGTAAAGTTTGTACGTCTCAGTTGGCGGTTCGTCGGGAGGGAAGCCAGGAATCGGACCCGGCGGCGGGTCGCCCCCTTGATCCCAGCCTTTGTAGTAATTCACGTAATACGTAAAGTACGCGTGCAGCTTCTCGATTTTCCACACGCCGTTTTCCTTCACGTAATCGTTTTCGTAGGTTGCTTCTCCCCACTGAGCGGACCGATGCAAGATTCCAACCTGCATGATTGCGCGCCACCGCCCTTTCGCCGTTTTCCCATCCGGCGCGACGTCAATTTTCGGCTGAAGCTGCATATGGTTGAACAGCGTACCGTATTTGAGCGACGGCAGTTTGTGCAGATAGGCGCGCACGCGGTCCTGCCCCTTATAAACGCCGCGCAATCCGATTTCGAGCGTCGCGTCTTTGGCGAAAAGATCGGCTACCTGATCCCACTCGCATTTATCCACGTAATAGCCATACGCCGTCTGCAGATTGTGTATGGCGATGTAGTCTTCGTTCAACTCGACGCGGTGCTGCAGCGCGGCGACCTGAGCCTGCAGTGCCTTTACCTGAGCCGCCAAATCTGCGGAACCGCCTCCATCACCCGCGGCGAACGCCAAAGGGCAGAAACTCAAAATCGTCAGTACGATGTAGATCGCGCGAACGTGCATTTTTCGATGCCTCCTTGCTCTCGCGGCCCCGCGGAACGCCGGGCCGACGTGGTACCGGTGCGAAGCCGCGTGAGAGTACCAACACGAGCGTTTGCACGCAATATGCGCGGTGTGCGGCCGCCCAACGCGCATGAATGCGTGTCTGTCAACTGGCATCGCGAATCTTTC
The DNA here is from genome assembly GCA_030044295.1 of Candidatus Acidiferrales bacterium. GTDB lineage: Bacteria > Acidobacteriota > Terriglobia > Acidiferrales > UBA7541 > Palsa-295. The sequence goes on along the minus strand of JASHWB010000387.1, from coordinate 334 downwards.
GCACTAAGGAGGGAATCGGCGTACAAAAGGGCGATCCGAAGTTTCAGACCTTTGGCTCCGTTAGCTCCAACCGCCGTCCCCCTCGGACTCAATTCGTGATTGACACGTGTATTTCGAATCTGATATAGCCGCGGAAATAAACGGGTTTTGGGCCACGTAAGCGAGCCGGTCTCGAAAGGGGTGGTGCATGAGACTACGGTCAGCCGGTGGACTAGTCGTAGTTTTTCTTCTGGCCGCATTAGCAACCTTCGCGCAAGTAATTTCTACAGCACAGATTCGAGGGACGGTGCAGGATTCTTCTGGAGCAGCAATCGCCGGCGCCACGATTACCCTC
>JASHWB010000386.1 GCA_030044295.1 Candidatus Acidiferrales bacterium | reverse complement strand
ATGGGTTTGGTCTTTCCTACCGCCGGCACCGCGCGCATTCTCGGCCGTCCGATCGACGACGTTGCGATGCACCGCGACATCGGATACTTGCCTGAACAGCCCTATTTCTACGATTACCTCACCGCGCGCGAACTGCTCGATTATTACGCTCGGTTTCCCCATTACCCGGCTCAGGAACGCCGCGCCCGCGTGGCGCGCGTGCTGGAGCGCGTCGGGCTCGCATCCGCCGCGGATGTGCAGCTGCGCAAATTCTCGAAAGGTATGTTGCAGCGCGCTGGAATCGCGCAAGCGATCGTTCACGACCCGCGGCTTGTATTCCTCGATGAGCCGATGTCCGGCCTCGATCCTATCGGCCGCCGCGAAGTGCGCGACATTATTCTTGATCTAAAAACGCAGGGCCGCACCGTGTTCTTCTCGACGCATATTCTTTCCGACGCGGAAATGCTCTGCGACCGCGTGGCCGTGCTGCATCAAGGCAAGCTGCGAGGCGTTGGCTCGCCGGGAAAAATCGTGTCCGTCGAAGTACAAGCCATGGAGATACTTTTCGAGCCTGCCGAAAACCGCCCTCTTTCGGACGCCCTCGCACAGCGCGCCACTCCCGTCGGCGGGCGCTATCGCATGGAAGTGCCGGAGGCCGACCTCTATCGCACGCTCGACGACTTGCGCTCTTGCAGTGCCCGAATCTTGTCCGTTTCGCCTGTTCGCGCCACGCTGGAAGATTATTTTCTGGGCCTCGTCGAGGGTAACCCCGATTCGACCATGCCAATGGAGACTCACGCCCGATGAGCGCCATGCCTGGAGTCGTCGCGATCAATACGTTCCGCGAGGCGGTGCGCGACCGCGTGCTCTACAACCTGGTTTTCTTCGCCCTGCTGATGATCGGAGCCGCGATCATTGTCGGCCAGATCTCCATCGGCATCGAGCGCCTGGTGATTGTGAATCTCGGGCTCTCGGCCATTTCCATCTTCGGCCTAGTGATGGCCATCTTCATCGGTGTCGGCTTGGTGTACAAGGAGATCGAAAAACGCACGCTGTATAGCTTGCTTTCCAAGCCGATTCGCCGCTGGGAATTTTTGGTTGGCAAGTATGCCGGCTTGGTTCTGACGCTCGTCATCAACACGGCTTTTATGACACTCGGCTTGGCCGCCGCGCTTTTCTACGTTGCGCGCTCCTTCGTTCGCTCCGACGCCTCAATCCTGATCGCCATCTATTTTATTTTGCTGGCGCTGGCGCTGGTCACCGCGATTGCTCTTTTCTTTTCCTGCTTTTCAAGCCCGATGCTTTCCACGCTGTTCACGCTCGCGATTTACATCACCGGCATATTCGCCGGCGACATTCGCGATTTCGGCGCGCTGACGCATAGTTCGTTCATCAGGGGGGCGACTTCCGTGCTGTACTACCTGGTCCCGAATTTTCACGATTTCAATTCCATCGCCGTGGCGGCGCATGGAGAATCCATCCCATTCGCGCTGGTATGGCAGAACACGCTGTACGCTCTGATGTACATCGTGCTGCTGCTGGTGGCGTCCTCGGCGATCTTTTCGCGGCGTAATCTGAAGTGACCAACGCCAGCCAAAAGCGCTCGTCGTGGCTCGCGCTCGGGGCTGTTCCGCTGCTCTTCGCCGCGCTCTTCGCCCTCCAAACGCGCATCGACGCTCGCACTCGCACCGAGGCGCAGGAAGAGCTTCTGCTCCGTTCTCCCCGCGCCATCGAAAAGATCAGCCTCGGTTATGACTCGCTCCTCGCGGACATCTATTGGACTCGCGCGGTGCAGTATTACGGCGGCAAGCTGGCGGACCAAAACCTTCATTTCCCGCTGCTATGGCCGCTGCTCGACATTTCCACTACCCTCGATCCCAAGCTCCTGCCCGCTTATCACTTTGGCGCGATGTTCCTGTCCGAGCCGCGTGTCGGCGCGAATCGGCCCGATCTCGCGGTCGAGCTCGTGAAGCGCGGAATCGCTGCCAATCCGGATCGCTGGGGCCTCTACGCTGATCTTGGTTTCCTCTACTATTGGTACCTCCGGGATTATGGCGACGCTGCATCCGCCTATCTAGCTGGCTCCCATACTCCGCAAGGGCCAGCCTGGATGAAGTTCATGGCCGCGCGGCTGGACCAGAAAGGCGGATCGCTCGAGAACTCGCGCATGATTTGGACGCAGGTTTACGAATCCAACTCCGATCCCAAAATTCGCAAGCTGGCGCTCGATACCTTGAAGGGTTTGAAGGCCGAGCAGGACGAACAGGAACTCGAGGCGGTCGCGAGCGAATATCGCCGGCGGTTTGGCCGCTATCCGGCATCGATTGCCGAAATGCGCGACTCCGGCTTGCTCCGCGGCACCCCGGTCGATCCCGATGGATACCCGTATGTGCTTGAGCCAGACGGGTTATTCGGCCTGAATGCGCGCAGTACCGTCGCCATCCCACTAGAGCCAAGGACTCCCCCGCGATCGCTCGCAAAATAGGCGTATTGCGGTTGCGCGCGCTCGCGAGTTCGTGTCAAACGCGGGTAAAATGGTGACCAGGATTTAAAGCAACCCCTCTGCAAGGGAGTCAGTCTGACCTATATGCCCCGCATCCGTACCGCCGCGCTGCTGCTGTCGTTCGTGTTCGCGTCCGGCGTTCCTCCGGCCCTTTCGCAAAGCGCACCGTCCGCGCAATCGGACGCGCCACATTTCGACCCCGGCGCGCGGCCGCCCGCCGAGGCTGAAATAGCCGAGCGCCGCGAAAAAATAATCGCCAACCAGCACGCCGATGACGAAGCCCTGAACCTCTACCAACGCGTCGAGCATTACACCGACCATTCCGGCGGCCCACATCCTCGCGTTATGAGCGACCGCACCTATCGCGTCGTGCCCACGGGCGGCGGCACGATGAAAATTCTGCTGCGAAATAATGGCGCTCTGATCAGTGCAGATGATTACCGCCGCCAGCTCGAAGCCTGGAGAGATGTTCTCGAAATGATGTCAACGCCGGGCGACTCCAAGGGCCAGGCCGCCCGCGCCAAATACGAAAAACGCGAACGCCAGCGCTCCGATTTCGTCAACGCCGCCAAAAATGCGTTCCTGCCGAAGTGGCTCGGCCGCGAGACCTACGCCGGCGATTCGTGCGACGTCTACGAACTCGATCCCAATCCTGCATTTCATCCCGCGTCGATCTTCGAAAGCGCGCTGGCGCACGTCACCGCTAAGATCTGGCTGGACCGCGACACCAATCAGCTCGTTCGCGGCGAAGCCCGGGTGACCAGCGACATTTCTTTTGTGGCGGGAATTGCGGGAAAGCTGTACCGCGGCAGCCGGATCGAAATCGAGCAGGGGGAAGTGGCGCCCGGCGTATGGCTGCCGACACATTACGAATACGATTTCGCTGGACGGAAGTTCCTCTTTCCGTTCGCGGAGCACCAAACGATCGCGGTGACCCACTATCAGCGGATCGGAACTCCGCCCGAAGCACTCGCCGACGTCCAAAGTGAACTCGCCAGCGGCAAGGGCCCGATCGAGGACCCTTAGGATAAGTCAGCAGCAGCGCTAATGCCGCGCCAGCTCTCATCACTGCGACCGGCGCGGCATCACCACTAGCTTCCTACCGCGCGGCGACCGCTAGGTCCTTTTCGATCGGCGCTCCGATCAGGTTGCCCCACTCGGTCCACGAACCGTCGTAGTTCTTCACGTTGTTGTAGCCGAGCAAGTACTTCAGCGCGAACCACGTGTGCGAGCTGCGCTCGCCGATGCGGCAATAGGCGATCACTTCGCCTTCTCCCGTCACGCCTTTGCCTTGATACAGCTGCTTCAGCTCTTCGACGGACTTGAACGTTCCGTCCTCGCGCGCCGCTTGCGACCATGGGATGTTCGCCGCGCCCGGAATGTGTCCCGCCCGCTGCGCGGTTTCCGTCATTCCCGGAGGCGCGATGATTTTCCCGGTGAACTCATCCACCGACCGCACGTCCACCAGCTGCCCGGCCTTTCTCTTGTCCGATATCGACGCTACTTCTTCCCGGTGCGCCCGCACGGATTCGTCCGGCCCGGTGGCTCGATACGTCGTCGGAGTAACTTTGGCCGCTTCGGTCGTCAGCGGACGATTCTCCGCCGCCCATTTCTTTCGCCCGCCGTTCATCAGCCGCACGTCTTTGTGCCCGTAGTATTTCAGTTGCCAAAGAGCGTACGCGGCGAACCAATTGTTGTTGTCGCCGTAGAGAATCACCGTCGTATCGTTCGCCACGCCGGACTTACTCAGCAATTGTTCCAGCGCCGCCTTGTCGATCAGGTCGCGCCGCACGTTATCCTGCAGTTGCGTCTGCCAGTTCCAGCCGACCGCTCCCTTGATGTGGCCCTGGTCGTACGCCGACGTGTCCACATCCACCTCGACCAGCCGCACCTTCGGATCGTTTCCGTGTTCCGCCACCCACTCTGTCGTTACCAGCACTTCCGGATGCGCGTACTCGCTCATGACTTGCTTTCCTCCTTGAACGTTTTCCTTCTCTTTTGCTGAACTCGCCTCAGATCAAAAAACCCACCAACCAGATCGGCTCTGGCGGTGGGTTCCGAAATTCGAGCTAGATATGAGTCCTAGTTTTCTAGCCTGCCCGCGCCAGAGCACACGCCCGTGCTACACGTACAGCAACAGGCCCCCAGTCGCGTTCGCAGCCGATCCCTCATTTCGTCGCAAGCATACACCCGATTCCCGCCCCGCCGCAATCCCGCCCCCTCGCACGGCCAGGGCCGACGTCGTACACTCCCGTGCGCAGAATTTGGCGGCAGATCACTCTTAAGCCGCCAGCCGGATCGATCAGTCAATTGAGGTCGTGATCTCAGCAAACTCAAAAGCCCCACGCTCAGAAACCGAGCATGGGGGGCACCCTCAACTTCAAAGTCGAAACCTGGGGCACCCGGCACCAATCCTACGGTCACGACGAGATGTGGCCTTGACCCTTAACTACAAAGTGCGGCAAGTCTCGACCTGGCTCGAATAACCGCCAGTTCTCGTCGTTTAGCGAATCGTCCGGGAACAACTCCAAGAATGAACCTCCGCTGAGAGAAATACGAAGGCTGCCAGCGTTTCCTGCTTCAACACTCTCAACGATCAGTTGTTCATCATGGTGCTCGAAAAACAGGCGCGCCAATTTGTCCAGCCTCGTGAGATCGCGGTCCCAATCGAACTCCTCTGGAATTTCCTGGCCCTCACGATACTCTGCCGGATAATTGATATCCCTGTCGCCGACAAAAATCTGGCTCTCTCCCGCGATCCGCCAGCGACAATGTACGTGAAGAGCTACTTCACCAACTTCTTTTTCGGCTCCTCGGGAATCCAGAATCTTCTTCCTCGCACCAAAATCAAACATGGCCATGTTGGCGGCCCGAGCGCATCTCCAGAATACCTTGCCTCTGAGTATTGCAGTGGCTCGAAGGATATCGGTTTTGTTAAAAATTCGGGTGTCCATTGGTCCCCAACCAAAGTGTTATCGGCCCGTGGCTCCAGGGCAAAACATATCCACTCCTCTTTGTACGAGCCCATCGAACCCCAAGCCTTCGTCGTGGATTGGGCGGGTGGCCCAGGTTTTCCGCTCGGTTTTGACCGTGAACATTTCGCCCGGGATGATACCATCGCGGTACGTAACTTCCGAGGATGTTCTGTGGGTGCCCAACGCTCGGTGTGCGAGCGTGGGGCTTTTCCATCCTGCCCGGGAAACCCCAAGTAAACCCGAGGGCAAAGCCATCTGCA
>JASHWB010000385.1 GCA_030044295.1 Candidatus Acidiferrales bacterium | reverse complement strand
GATTTGCGAGATCGTCACGCCGAGCTGTTCCCACTGATGTTCTTGCTCCAGCGACGTGTAGGCGATTAATTTGCCAAGCTGATTATTGCCCAACGATTTCCGCACCTTATTGATCGCCAGGCGGACGGCGCCGGGAGTAAGCGCGGAGTTGTTGCCGTTGACGCTTGGTGTAGCCAACTCAACCGGATACGTTGACCGGTTCAAATTGAGCCAGGTGCCGGTCGTCGCGTTCGTCTGATGATACAGAACGCCGAAAAGCGAAGTGGGCTGGGCGCCGGTAAGGCCATCGTGAACGATCACGTCGTTCGGGCTCGTGCCGCTCGGTAGTGAGTCCACCTGCAACAGCGAGTTGAACGGATCGACGAGCAGAACGTTGGCCGAGCCGCGGTTTGTGGTAAGCGTCGGGTCGTAAACCTGAATGGTTTGGTTGTAGTAGAAGAGCTGAGCGCCGGGCGGCTTGGCCATGGTGAACTGCGCGGCCACTCCCGCGGGCAAACCGCTGGTGGTGATCGAGCTGACGGTGCCGAGCACGCCGTTGCCGTTGGTCTGCATCACCTTGTCGAGGAACGACCGGAACTGCGCCATCGCGTTCTTTACTTCACGCTTGGCGGCGTTCTCGATCGCTTTTTCCGGCGCGTTGGACGCGTACTCGACGAGCTTGGTGATCTCCACGGCAAAGCGGAAGAACACCGGCGTCACCTGCGCGACGTCGTACATCGTGCCGGAGCCGCGGCCCAGGTCGCCCCCGTCCATGTCGGCGAGACCAGCTTTGCCTCCCGGACGGATTTGCAGCGGCAGGCGCATGTTGCGCGAGCTGACTCGCTCCACGTCACCCCGCTGTTGGATCATGGTCAGCAGCATATCGTCCCGCTCGTAGAGCAGGGGCAGTTTGTCGCGGACCTTTTCAAGTTGCAGCGCAACGGATTGCGCATTTTGCATCTGTGCCATATTGTTTGGTTCTCCTGTGGCGGGACGATGCGGAGACATCTGCGCACCGCCGAGATTTGGTCAAGCTGAGGTGTCCTTCACGGACGGGTAATGCACTGGCGGAAAGCCTTAGCGGCACTATAAGTTCAAGATATCCGAGTCGGACATGCGGCCGTAGTCGATGTCGCGCGGGCCGAACGAACGGCGGCCGCCGTCGCCACCGCGCCCCGATCCGGCGATATCCACGCGATGGGCTGCGGCGCGTTGCCGCGCTAACCGATCCTGGTTCGCCGCGACAACTGTTGAAGTCCATTCGTTGAGAACCCGTTTGGCAATTCCCGGCAGTGCTTGACGGGCACGGCCAGTTACTAACGCGACGATCGCACGCTGATGCGCGGCGTCGAGGTTGCCGGATCGGAAGGCGTCGCGCACCTGTTGGCCGAGCTGATGATTCGAGCCGAGCGCCGAATCGAGTTCGCGGTATATTTCTCCCACTACCCGGTTACGCGCGCTTTTCGATGCGCCCTCGGGCAGCAGGCGCTCAACTTGTGTTTCGATCGCGTCCAGCACACCCTGCACGGTAGCCGCGTTGGCGGCGTGGAGAAACTCCACTTGCGCGGGCGTTGCAGTCGAAGGTCCGGCGGGCGGCGCGGGAGCCTGCGCGGTCGCGCGATCCTGCTGTGCGGCGGCCGCTGGGCCAAGTGGCTGGTGTACAGTCGCTCCGGCCGTAGCCATGTTATTCATCACTTTTGCGAGGGAGGCAAACGCGGCGGGATCGAGCTTCGCCACGGCGCGCGCCAGTTCCGCGTGATCTTCTGCGCTGCGGGAAAAGAACAGCGCGTCCATGCGGTCAAGATCGTTAAGCAGCACCGTCGCCGCGCGCGCTTCTTCGGGCGTAGCGAATGACTCCCGATAGGACTGTGCTTCGTCCCAGGCTTGCCGGAGCTCTGGAATCGAGTCAAGCGCGGCTTGCGTTTCGGGCGCCAGCGGAGCGCCATTTCCGGATTGAGTCGCCTCCGAGGAATCGTCACTCTTTTCGGTATCCGCTTCGGATTGACTCCCTGCCACGGAAGAATCACCGCGGGATTTTGAGGCGGCGAAGGGCGCCCCGTCCTGCGTCGCCCCGATACCGAGGATTTCGTCGTCGCTCGCGTTGCGCGAAATTCGCGCTGGCGCTGCTCGCCGGTGCGTAACGCGCTTTGCCTCCGTCGTCGGCTCTGCCGCATTGGACGTAACTGGCGATGTGCCCGCCGTAACAGCATGGCGTTGCGTTGTCGTTACACTCATCTGCAGACCTCCACAAGATTCATGTCTGTCGCCACGCGAGAACTCGGACACAACTTGTCACGCGCCGAATAGGCGCGAAAGTGCGATGCTTGCTCGCCGCACGCGACTTCGCGCTTTCGAGAGGCATCGCTATCCTGCTAATTTCCTGAAAGCGTTAGCGTTAGACCAGTCTAGGGCTCCGTAGTACCAAGCCGCCCCAAATAGGTACTACCGTACTATTCCGCGCGCGCGCCTCTGCTGCCAATATGTGTCCGCTATCGCAAACCGAAAAGCCGGCCATCTCCGAGTACCGCCGCGCCAGCGATAACGTCCAATCGATCGGCGCCGCGAAGGGCCGTAAAGTTCTGAGGGCTTGAGCATGAACACGACCGCCGAAGTCACCACTGCCAGCAAAAAATCCGATTCCGCCACAGATGCGCCATCAAGTGTGGAGCGGCGGCGGCGGCGGCGCGCCAAGATTTCCGCACAGGTGCACCTGCGCGCGGTCAATTCCCCGGAGCCGTTCGAAGAGGTATGCACAACCATCGACGTCTCGCGCGACGGATTGCAGATCTCCGCGAGCCGCACGGGATATTGGAAGGGCCAGCAGCTTAGCGTCACGTTTCCGTATTCGAACGCCGCATCTGCCCTGAATCAATCTCAACCGGCCGAGGTTGTTCGCGTAACGCAAACGCCCGGCGGGAAGTTCTCGATCGGTGTGCAATTCCTCGCAGCCCGTGCTGAAGTGCGCAGCGATCGTAAGACCGCCGCCGCATTCGATCCAGCAAGCACGGACGCACATTCCTCAGGACACGCGCAGGCGGCACAGCAATCCGTTGTGTTGGCCGTCGAGCCCGATGCACGCAACGCCGAAGCAATGCGCAACATGCTGCACCAGGATGGCTATACGGTCATAACGGTGGCCACGGCGCAGGACGCGCTCGACATGCTGAAAACGACTGTGCCCTGCGTGTTCATCGCCGAAGTGGAGTGCGAGGACATGTCCGGCCACGACCTCTGCCTGATCATCAAGCGCAACGATCGCTTGCGCCGCGTGCCGGTGATTTTGCTCACTCGCTCCGCGCAGCCGGCGGACTATACCGCGAGCCACGAAATGGGAGCGGTGGTCTGCATGGCCAAGCCATTCAAACCGGAACGTCTGCAGCACGTGGTGCGCCTGGTTGCCCCGCCACCTGCCTTGACCAACGCGTACGGAACTTCCAAATCCTCAAATAACGTCGAACGATCCCTCTAGGCACGAATAGGCACGGAGTTCCACTGCGAATCGCGCGCGAGCTACTCTCTTTTCGCCACTCCCCAGCCAGTTTTCCGCTTGCAGCTCCGAACCTATGCGCTCAGACTGCTTCCTGCGACGCCAGAGACTCTTCTGTTAGGGAGAACATCATGCCGCTCAAGCACTTTCTGATTCAGGAATTCGACCGTGAATCCAGCAACACGCGAAAGGCACTGGAACGCGTTCCCGCCGAGAAATGGGACTGGAAGCCGCATCAAAAGTCCGGCACGCTCGGCTGGCTTGCGGGACACCTCGCCACGCTGCCGGGATTCGCGACAGCTATCATTCGCCGACCCTCGCTTGAAATCACGGGGGCGAATTTTCCGCGCGTCGAACGGCATGACATGCTGATGGACACGTTCGACCGCTCCGCCGAAGACACGCGGAAAGCATTATCGGAACTCGAAGATGCGCATCTGGAGCAAGCTTGGACGCTGACCAATAATGGCCAGGCGATCTTTACTATGCCGAGGTATCACGCGCTCCGCAGCATGTGTTTCAACCACGTCGTTCACCACCGGGCGCAGCTGACCGTTTATTTGCGCCTGCTCAATATTCCCGTGCCCGCGCTTTACGGCCCTTCGGCTGACGAGACGGTGTTCTAGCCGCCAGTCGCCGGGACGAGGATACCAGCGCGCCGTGATACGATTGTCGCCATGAGCAAAACCAGCGACAAGTTCGTTCTCGGCCTGCTGCAAATGCGTTCCATTCGCGATGCCGCCGAAAATCTTTCGCGCGCAATCGATAATATCCGCGAGGCAGCCAGGCGTGGTGCACAGATCGTCTGCACGCACGAGCTTTTCCTTGGCGAATACTTTTGCCGCACCGAGGACGCCTCGCTTTTTAACCTTGCCGAACCGATTCCCGGCCCTTCGACCGAGGCCCTGGCGAAAGCTGCGCGCGAAA
>JASHWB010000384.1 GCA_030044295.1 Candidatus Acidiferrales bacterium | reverse complement strand
GAAATCGCGCACGAAGAGCGCAAAGCGGTGCTCTTCGACCTAGCCGCCGATCCGATAGTAATTTTGGACGAGCCAACCGCTCTCGACGAAGCCGTCAAAAAGTACCGCGCGGGCCTGCAGGGGGAATTCGACGCGGCCGAAGATCCTCGCGCGGAAGCGCCCGACCGCTACGTTTTGAGCGAGGATGAATGGGCACTTGCACTGCAGCTTTTTCCGCGCCTGGGCTTCGAGCATCTCGCCATGAGCCGTCAGGATGGCGCGCCACTTGCCATTCAAAGCCAGCCGACCACCAGGTATCACGGGAATGTTGCGGCGTTTGTTTCGGAAATGCGCGGGCGGCTGGGCGCGAGCGATCAGGTGATCGTTACGGCCGCGACCACCGGCGAAATCGAGCGGTTCGCCGATATCTGCCACGAGTACGAATTGCCCTACCGCATCGGTGAACTCGAAGAAAACACTACGGTGACGCGTCTGGCGGAAGAAGGTACCAGCGGAAGCCTGCCCGCAATCGTGCTGGCGAAAGCGCCTCTTGCCGAAGGAGTGTCGATTCCCGAAGCGCAGCTTGTGATGTACGGAAACGCCGATCTGTTCGAGAAAGTTGGTCCGCCGCAAAGGCCACGCGCGCGCCCGAAAACGGCCACTTTCTTCAGCGACCTTTCCGATCTGAAACCGGGCGACTACGTGGTGCACGTCGATCACGGCATCGGGCAGTTCGAGGGATTGCGGCAGGTTTCCGTCGAAGGCGCGAATGGCGAATTCATGCTGCTGAAGTACGCAGCGGAAGCGAAGCTATACGTCCCGCTGGCCCGTCTCGATCTCATTCAAAAATACAACTCGCTCGGTGACGCGCCGCCGACCCTCGATCGGCTTGGCACCGGGACGTGGGAAGCGCGCAAGGCTCGCGTGCGCAAGTCCGTCAGCGACATGGCCGAGCAACTCCTGGCGCTCTATGCCGAACGCAAGCTCACACCCGCGCACGCTTTCCCCGCCGATTCAAACTGGCAACGCGAGTTCGAAGACGCGTTTGAGTTTCAGGAGACGCCCGATCAGTTGAAAGCTATCGAAGACGTGAAGCGCGACATGGAATCGGTGGTGCCGATGGACCGGCTGCTGTGCGGCGACGTCGGATACGGCAAAACAGAGGTGGCGATGCGCGCAGCGTTCAAAGCCGTGGCCAATGCAAAGCAAGCCGCGGTCCTCGCGCCAACCACCGTACTCGCCTTCCAGCACTACGAAACCTTCCGCCGGCGCTTTGCAGCCTTTCCGGTGCGCATCGAGATGCTCAGCCGGTTCCGGACAGACAAGGAGCAGAAAAAGACGATTGAGGAACTGGAAGCGGGAAAGATCGACATCGTGATCGGCACACACCGGCTACTTTCCCGCGACGTGAAGTTCCACGATCTGGGCTTGCTGATCGTCGACGAAGAGCAGCGATTCGGTGTGGCGCACAAAGAACGGTTGAAGGAGATGCGCAAGAACGTCCACGTGTTGACGATGTCCGCGACACCGATTCCGCGCACATTGCATATGTCTCTGGTGGGCCTGCGCGACATGAGCGTGATCGAAACGCCGCCTAAAGACCGGTTGGCGATCCAGACGACGGTTGCGCCGTTCACGGAGACGCTGGTGCAGCGCGCCGTCAAAGACGAGATGGAACGGGGCGGACAGGTGTTTTTCGTCCATAACCGGGTGGATTCGATCGCCTCGATCGCCACAATGGTGATGCGGCTGATGCCGGAGGCGAAAGTGGTGGTTGGGCACGGCCAGATGCGCGAGACGGAGCTGGAAAAGGTGATGCTGAAGTTCGTGCGCGGCGAAGCGGACATTCTGATCTCGACGACGATCGTCGAGAATGGGCTGGATATTCCGCGCGCGAACACGATCATCATCAATCGCGCAGACCGAATGGGTCTTTCCGAGCTGTATCAGCTTCGCGGCCGCGTCGGCCGGTCGAATCAGCGAGCGTACGCCTACCTGCTCGTGCCGCCAGACGTGACGCTTTCCGGGATTGCGCGGCAGCGCCTTGCGGCGCTCAAAGAGTTCAGCGACCTTGGCGCGGGATTCCGCATCGCGGCGCTCGACCTAGAGCTGCGCGGCGCGGGCAATCTTCTGGGCAGCGAGCAGCACGGCCATATCGAGTCAGTCGGGTTCGACATGTACGTCCAGATGCTGGAGCGCGCCGTGGCCGAGCGCAAGGGCGAGTCGGTTACGCCGGAGCGCCGCGCCACACTCAACTTAGGGCAGGAAATCCGCATCCCCCCGGAGTACATCGAGAACGAGAACTTGCGGCTGCGCATTTACAAGCGCATCGCGGAGGTCGCCACGGATGCGGAGCGGGAGGAAACGCGACGCGAGCTGACCGACCGCTTCGGGCCGCCTCCGCCAGCGGTGGAAAACTTGCTGGATTACGCGGTGCTGAAGGCGCTAGCGGAGAAACTGCTTGTGGCTTCGGTAGACCGCCGTGGAGACCAAATCGGCATCAAATTCTACGACGATACGCCGGTTGGTCCCGAGCGTGTGGTGAAAATGGTGCGCAAGCGCCGCGACGTGCGGATCGATCCGAGCGGCGTCTTGTGGGTCGGCGCGAGAGGCAAAGGCGGGGCGCTGGACGCGGTTAGAAACGTGTTGCTCCAGTTGCAATCGCAGGGATAGACTTCCGAAAGAGCTTTGGACATGAAAAAAACAAATTTTGCGTGGATTTTAGCGTCCGCTATGGGGGCGGCTTTGCTGGCGGCGCCCGCACCTTCGCACGCTCAAGCGGAAGGGCAGATTATCGAAGAGATCGTGGCGCGGGTGAACGACCGGATTATCACGCTCTCCGACTACCAAAAAGCGCTTGCGGCGCTTCCGCAAGAAGTTCAGCAGGACTGCCAACAGCAACAGCCGCCGTGCGCTCCAAACCAAGAGCAAGCCCAGGTAGCCGACAAAAAGAAGAACCTGCTGCGCGACATGATCGACCAGCAACTGCTGATCCAGCGCGGCAAGGACATGGGCATCGACGTGACAACGGACCTGGTGAAGCGCCTCGACGACGTCCGCAAGCAGGACGGGTTCGCCACCATGGACGAGTTTCAGAAGGCCGTCGAACAGTCGGGGCTCACCTGGGAAGATTACCGCGAGCAGATGAGCAACGAACTGCTGACGCGCAAAGTGATTCAGCAAGAAGTCGGCGACAAGGTGGATATCGGCAACGATGAAGTACAGAAGTATTACAACGAACACAAAAATGAGTTCGTTCGACCCGAAGAAGTGGATCTATCCGAAATCTTCCTGAAGACGGACGGGAAAACGGCCGATCAAATCGCCGCGATCAAAAAACAGGCCGACGAGATCCACACGCGCATCGAGAATGGCGAGGATTTCGCCGCGCTCGCGAAGCGCTATTCGGAAGGTCCCGCGAAAGACGACGGCGGAGAGCTTGGCGAATACCAGCGCGGGCAGCTCGCGAAGCCTCTTGAAGACGCGGTCTTCAAGCTGGATAAGGGCGGAATCACCGACGCGATGCAGACGCAGACCGGGTTCATCATTCTGAAGGTCAATGCCCATTACGATGCCGGCTTGCAGCCGCTCGATAAGGTAGAAACCGACATCACCAACCGTCTTTACGCGCAAAAAATGGAGCCAGCGCTCCGTGACTACCTAGAACAGTTGCGCGAGGAGAGTTACATTCGCATTCGCGCGGGATACACGGATACATCCGCGGTGCAAGGCGGGTCCGTAATCGAAGAAGTGCCCCCGACTCCGGATACGCCGGAAAAGAAAAAGGGCAAGAAACACGCGCCGCTGCCAAAGGTGGACGACAGCGAATGAAGCCGCAATACGTGGCGGACATGATCGATGGGCAGGCGGTTTCGTCACTCTACCTCGTCCGCGAAAAAGAAATCCGCACTTCGCCGCGCACCGGAAAAACTTGGCTGGAATTGAGCCTCGCTGACTGCTCCGGTTCAATCCACGCGAAAATGTGGGACAACTTCGAGCCCATCGCTAAAACGTTTGAGCGCGACGACGTGGTGCGCGTGCGCGGCCGCGTAAAACTCTACAACGGCAGCAAGGAACTGACGCTGGAGCAGATCGTTCCGGTGGCGGAAAAAGATTACGAGCTCGCCGATTTTCTGCCGCATACCAAGCACGACGTGGAACAGCTTTATGGCGAGTTGCGGGGCGCCGTCGCCAGCGTGAAAAATCCGTGGCTGCAAAAGCTGCTGGCGTGCATCGTGGACGATCCGCAGATCGCGCCGCGACTGAAGCGCGCCCCGGCGGCCATGACCATGCATCATGCCTACCTGGGAGGGCTGCTGGAGCATACCGTCAGCCTGATCGGCCTGGCCAATACCCTCTCCGCACATTACCCCGAGCTCGACCGCGACTTGCTGCTCACCGGAGTCGTGTTGCACGATATCGGCAAGCTCGAAGAACTGCGGTACGCGCGAGGATTCGATTACTCCGACGAAGGACGCCTGCTAGGGCACATTTCCATGGGCGCGATGCTGGTGCGCGAGAAGTGCAGAGTGATCGATAATTTTCCCACGCCGCTCCGGGTTATGGTCGAGCACTTGATCCTGAGCCACCACGGCTCGCATGAATTTGGCTCGCCCTCGCTGCCGCAGTTTCCCGAGGCTCTGGCGCTCCACGCCATCGACGATCTGGATTCGAAGATGGCGGCGATGCGCGCCACCCTGGAGCTTTCCGCCGGCGCGCCGGCATCCGAGTTATGGACGGAGCGGAACGCGGCTTTGCGGCGGGCTCTCTTGCGCGGCAAGGAGTTTCTGGCCGCCACGGGAGATGGGATTCAGCAAAAGACGAAGAGCGCCGCGGCGGCGGAAAAGAAAGGCGCGACGCTTGAGTTCGGATTCAAGAATGGCGAATGAGCTGATGGCCGAGCGAAACCATGGTCCTCGCCGGTCGGTGCTCGATCTGGCACCGCTGGAGCTCGACTGCATGAACACACTTTGGCCTCTGGGTGAAGCCACTGTGCGCGAAATACGTGACCGGCTCGCTGAGCGCCGCGCCCGCGCCTACACAACAATCATGACCATCATGGACCGCCTGGCGCGCAAAGGAATCGTCGAGCGGCGCAAAGCAGGGCGAAAATACGTGTACAGCCCAAAACTCAGCGCCGAAGAGGCGCGCGCACACGCTCTGGAGCAAGTACTCGAAAACTTCTTCGGCGGCTCCAAAGAGCGAATGTTAGCCGAACTTCACGCAAAGCGGCCCGCCCATAACGGTTCCGAACCTGATTCCCGCGAGGGAGCCGTCGCCGTAACGCTCCAGCGATAACTTAGAGCTATGTCTGAGAGCAGATTTCCGTCCGAACTGAAAATTCGCGGCACGGCCATTCGCCCAGCCACGATACTTGCTCCTATGGCGGGCGTGACGGACACCGTCTTTCGCCGCACGATCCGTGGGCTTCGCGGGTGCGGGCTGATCATGACGGAATTCACCAGCGCCGAGGGGCTCACGCGCAAAGCGGCGCGCACGCTCCGCTATTTGTATTTCGACGACGACGAGCATCCCATCGCTGCGCAGATTTTCGGCGCCGATCCTGACGTTATGGCTTCGGCCGCGGCGCTTACCGAGGATCTCGGTTTCGACCAGATCGATATCAATCTCGGTTGCCCGGTGAAGAAAGTTGTGAAGTGCGGCGGCTCGGGGCTGCTGCGCGATCTCCCGCATCTAGAAAAGCTTTTCCGAGCCGTGCGCGCGGCGGTGCGCATGCCGTTGACCATTAAAATTCGCTCCGGCTGGGACGAAAACAATATCGTAGCCGTGGACGTGGCACGCATGGCCGAGCAGATGGGGATCGAGGCAATCGCCGTGCACCCGCGCACGCGCATGCAGGGCTACGCCGGCTTTGCGGACTGGCGCGTTATTCGCGCGGTGAAGGAAGCGGTGCGTATTCCGGTCATCGGTAATGGCGACATCCGAACGCCCGAAGACGCCGTGCGCATGATCGTCGAGACTGGATGCGACGCGGTGATGATCGGCCGCGCCGCGTCATCGAACCCTTGGATTTTCCGCCAGATCGAGGATTACATTCGCACGGGGCGGTACGACCAGCCGACCGAGTCGGATCGATACCAGCTGCTTTCCGCATATTTCCGCGATCTGATCGCGAGTGAGATGCCGGACGCCATTGGCAAAATGAAGCAGTTCGCGACGTATTTCACGCACGGCGTACGCAACGGCGGTGAATTGCGCCACGCGGTCCACCATTCAAATACGGCCGCGGAGATTCTGGATCGCGTGGACGAATTTTTCGCGCGCCCGGCCGCGGCTCCCGTGAGTTAGTCCGTGCAGGGACGCGAGCCTTACTCGGGCTTCGCTTTGCCGTTTGCAATCGCACCGTTGAATAATTGGCGCATCTGATCCGCAGATTGGCGCGCCTGTTCCACACTTTGCCGCGCGAGTTCGCCGATTTGCCGGCCGATATCGCCCATCTGGCGGCCGAGTTCTCCAGCCCTGCGGTTGATCTCGTCCATACTTGAATTCCAGCGCGCTTGGCCAAGGGCCTGCTGCATTTCGCCCACTTCGCGCTGCAAATCGCCGAGTTGCTGCATCGTTGCGCCGTTGGCGTTCAGGTCTTTGATTTCGGATTGGAGTTTTTGCAGCTCCGCACTCATATCAGGAATCTTGACGCGAATTTCCTGCATCCTCGCCTGTACCTGCTCGCGCATTTGCGTCGAAAGTTCCTGCTCCTTGGCTTGCAGCTCCTGTCGCCGCTTTGCAGAATCGCCGCGCTGCGCCCAAAGCTGCTTCGCTCGATCGATCGTGGCCTGATCGCGAATGATGTACGACTTGCCGTCGTGCTCGAACCAGATGAAATCTCCCGAAATTTTGGAGCGTAGGTCGCGCACGTGGTCCGCGTCTTCGTCCGAACCGTTGACGATCAGATCGTCCGAGCCGCGCGTGACGATCACGAATCGAGGCCCCCACGGCCAATACGGTCCGTACATTCCTCCGAAATCGCTCCAGTCGCCGCCCCAATCGGGGGATGGGGGTTGGACGGCAGCGGGGGCCTGGGGCGCGTCCGGAGCCAGAGGCGGAACCTCCTGCGACGGAGACTGTGGCGACTGCGGCGGGGCGGGTGCCGCAACCGCCATTTCGGGAGGAACGCTCGGAACAGGTTGTGCCATTTGCGGCGGCGTGGGTGGCGTGACCGAAGGCACGATTGGCACAGAAATCGACGTTGCAGGCGAAGCCGGAATTGCATCGGATGGAGGGACGAGCTGCGACGGCGGTGGCGGAGGCACTGGCGACGGCGGCGCGGCAACGTCCTGTGGATCGTACGTCGAAGGATGCGCCGCAACGGATAGCGCGACCGCAGGCACGCAAATCGCGATCGCAGCGGCGGTCAGCCACTTGCTCGTGCGGCTAGGCATCGAGCGCCTCCAGGCCAGAATGCGGTCCACTCGCTTTTCTCCGTCGCCGATTTTCGCCATCGCTACGCCGTGCCACCAGACGCGGCTGGGCGATGCTTCCAAATCGGCAAGAAATCCGGCCAAAGATTGCGCGTACCGCGTTCGTTCGGCGCCACCGGCAAGCGCCGCTTCATCGCTGGCCTGTTCCGCGAGATCGGCTAGGTGGCGATTGAGCCACCACGAAAGCGGACTGAACCAAAATGCGGCTCGATGAATCAGCGCGAGCAACTGCACCAACGAATCGCGCCGCGCCACATGCGAGGCTTCGTGCGCGAGCACCGCAGCCAGTTCGTCCCGGCCCCATTCGCGCCAGGACGAAGGAAGCACGATGGCGGGATGAATGATTCCCAAGGTCACGGGAACGGCTACGGCTTCGGACACAGCAAGCCGCGGCAGAGATCGCAAACGGGAGGCACGGCCAGCGGCCGCCAATAAGATCAAGCCGTCCGGATCGCAGATCGTCTTCGAGCTAAGCCGCAATCGCCCGCCGAAAAACATTCCAATCAGCACGCGCACGAAGAAAATCAGGGCCACGACGAAATAGAGGGCGATCGCGAAAAACGTCCACGACAATCTTTTGGGCAATGATGGTGAGGAAGACGCCGGAAGCGATTCCGATTGGGCGCTCAAGTCCGTCCTGGAATCAACGGAGGTTCGGGTCACGACAACTTGCACGTCAGGAACCGAGCGCGTTTCGGGCGGCACATACGCCGGCACGGACAGGGCCGCACTGGCAGCCGACGATTCCGCATTCCGCGAAAAACTCGGCACGGGAATTGGCAGCGGCACCGCTGGGCTGAGCCAAATCAGCAGGGGCATCGCAATCGCCACCAGGAGCAGCCATCGCCATGCCAGCAGCTTGGCGCGGACCGCGCTCAGCCGAAACGCCGCGATTACCGCCGCCAGGAAACAGCCGAGCAGTAAGGAACGAAATGCGGAGTCCAGAACGAGGGCAAGGAATTTCGAGTCAGCATGAACGGCGGAAAACATGGCTACCCTTCTTTCTTCGCGGAGCGGATGCGCGGACCGAGCCCCGTTTTCTGATCCGTTTTCTCATCCGCCCTCTCGCGCGCGATCCGGCGGGCAATCTTTTCGAGTTGTTCGCGGCGAATCATAGAGTTTTGCACCATGCCGACGAGCAGCTCTTCCGCGGAACCGCCGCAGAAACGGTCGATAATGTTTTTTACGGCGCGAACCGCCACGTTCTGCCGCGCTTGCAGCGCACGGTAGATGTAAGTCCGGCCCGCTATTTCGTGGGCGACAAAACCTTTTTCTTCCAGCCGGCGCAGAATCGTCCGAACCGTCGATTCCTTCATCGGCCGCAATCCTGCCAGGGCCTCGCGGCATGATTCCGCCGAGCACGGACCCTTGGCCCAGACATAGTCCATGACCAGCTGCTCTATTTCGCCGAGGCCTTTGGGGCGTTGTTTGGTTGGGTTCATTGGCTCCATCGCTTGTGCTATTTCATGTAGCGCTACATTTTGTAGCGGATGCAGAGAGGGTTGTCAAGCGGAATTTTTTGCGATCACTTTGGCGGTTATTCGTCGCGTGTGACGAGAAGTTGCTTGTACGCCTCGCGGCGGGTGATGCCGCGCTCTCGCGCCGCCATTTTCAGCGCCGCTTTGCGGTCGACGCCGCGCTCCTTCATGATTTCGTCCACGCGGTGCGAGAGAGGAGCGGCCATCTCTTCGGCGGCACCGTTGCTGTTCAGGTGCATCAGTTGGCCATCCGCGGGGCCGATAAGCAGCGTGATTTCGCCGCGTGCCGGTTTTTTGCGTACGGCTGCGACGAGATCTTCGAGGTGCCCGCGCTGGAATTCCTCGAATGCTTTGGTCACTTCCCGCGCGATCACCGCCGGCCGGTTGCCGAGGATTTCCAGTGCATCCTCAAGGGTATCCAGCAGGCGGTGCGGAGCTTCGTACAGCGCCACGGTGCGCGGCTCGTCAATCAAAGTGCGCAGCGCTTTGCGGCGCGCCGTCTGCCGCGCCGGAAGAAACCCGGCGAACGTAAACTCCTCGATCGGCATACCCGAAGCCGCCAGCGCAGCGACAAACGCCGAAGCTCCCGGAACGGGCACCACGGCGAGGCCATGCCGCAGGCACAGGCTCACCAGCCGGAATCCCGGATCGGAGATCGCCGGAGTGCCGGCGTCGCTGACGAGGGCTACTTTCGCGCCCTGTTCCAGTTCGATCACGATCTCCGGCGCACGCGTGATTTCGTTGTGCTCGTGATAGCTCACTAGGCGCTTGGAAATATCGAAGTGCGAGAGCAGCTTCATCGTCTGGCGAGTATCCTCGCACGCGATGACGTCCGCTTCCTTCAGGACGCGCAGGGCGCGAAGCGTAATATCCTCGAGGTTCCCGATCGGCGTGGCCACGATGTAGAGGCAGCCCGCGCCGGCGTCGTTGCTTTTCGTCTTCGTCGGCATCTTTTTAACTGTGGGTCAGAAGACGAGGGTAAGCCGCGCGCCCGCGTTTTGCAATACGGTCTACAACCAACACGAAATCGGGCACATGAACAGTTGCGGCAAGAAGCGCGGCTTGTGGGTCGCTGTGGCGTCAAGTATTCTTCTTTATTCCTCAAATGACTAGCAAGCGATTGACGGATCTCCCTGGCACGACGGACCGGCGTATCGACGCGCTTCTCACCCTTCTCGCCGAGAACGCGACGATCGTCGTCAGCGGCGCGAAAATCGCCAAGGAAATTGGAGTGACGCGACAGCAAGTATGGCGCTGGATGGAAAAACTGCGCGCCCTCGGCGTTCGCGTGAAGGGACATCCCCGCACGGGTTATCACATCGAGCGAGTTCCGGACATTCTAGTACCGCAACTCCTCGGCCACCGGCTTCATGGCACTCCTTTCGCGCGTCGCATCTACCATTTCTTCAAAACCGAATCCACGAATACCATCGCCATGCACTTGGGCGAAGCGGGCGAGCCGCATGGCGCCGTGGTACTCGCCGAAGAACAAACCGCCGGGCGTGGCCGCGCTGGACGCGTCTGGACCTCCGAAAAATCCGCTGGAATCTATTGCAGCATACTGCTCCGCCCAGCAATTCCCCCGGCCCATGCGCCTGTGCTCACTTTGGTTGCCGGACTCGCCGCCCGGGACGCTGCCGCCGAAGAACTCGACACCGTACCAGATATTCGCTGGCCAAACGATCTGCTCGCCGGCGGACGCAAGTTCGGCGGCATCCTGACTGAAATGCACGCGGAGCCCGACCGCGTCCATTACGCCGTGATCGGCATTGGCATCAACGTGAATCAATCGAAAATGCCCGAGCCGCTCGCCGAAATCGCTACTTCGCTGCGCATGGAAACCGGGAAAACGCATTCGCGGCTGGAACTGTTGATTCGTTTGCTGTGCCAGCTGGACCGCTACTACAATCAGCTCCTTGCGGAGGGCGCTGCGCCGATCCTGCGGCGCTTCGCCCAGGTATCCAGCTATTTCAAGGGTAAGCGCGTGCGCATCACCACAGCGATGGAAACATTCACTGGCACGACCGCGGGACTCGATCCGAGCGGGGTACTGCGCGTGGCGCGCGACGATGGGCGAGGTACTGAACTCGTGCTGTCAGGAGATGTGGCGGAGGCATTCTGATGCTGCTGGCGCTCGACGTGGGCAATACCAATACGGTGCTGGGCGTCTTTCGCGGCAAGGAAATCGTCGCGCACTGGCGGTTGAGCACCGCGCGCGATCAGACCATCGACGAATACGGCATTCTGACGCGCAACCTGTTCACGTTGCGCGAGCTAGAGCCCCGCGAAATTGGCGGCGTAATCATCAGCTCGGTTGTGCCACCGCTGAACTCGACGCTTGCGGGCATGGCCCAAGCCTACTTCGGACACAAAGCGCTTTTCGTCGAGCCCGGCATCAAGACCGGAATGCCCGTGCATTACGACAACCCACTCGAAGTGGGCGCAGACCGCATTGTGAATAGCGTGGCGGCCTACGAAAAATACGGCGGCCCCTGCATCATCGTCGATTTCGGCACAGCGATTAATTTTG
Source organism: Candidatus Acidiferrales bacterium (assembly GCA_030044295.1). Classification (GTDB taxonomy): domain Bacteria; phylum Acidobacteriota; class Terriglobia; order Acidiferrales; family UBA7541; genus Palsa-295. The sequence continues at coordinate 8,633 of JASHWB010000384.1, read as the reverse complement.
ACGCCGTCTCCGAACGTGGCGAATATATCGGCGGCGTGCTCGCACCAGGAATTGGTATCTCCGCCGACGCCCTGTTCGCTCGCGCCGCGCGCCTATTTCGCGTCGAAATCAAAGACCCAGGGAAAATCATCGGCACGAACACCGCGGCATCCATGCAGTCGGGCTTGTTCTACGGCTATACCGATCTCGTAGACGGCATCCTGGATCGCATGAAGAAGGAAATGGGTGCGCAGACAAAAGTTATCGCCACCGGCGGTCAGGCGCCCTTCATTGGTCGCGCTTCGCGGCACATCGAGACCATCGACGAATTTCTCACGCTCGAGGGCCTGCGCATCGTCTGGGAACGCAATCAGTCCGGTGCGCGCGATCGCGGCACGGCGAAAAAGCCCGCTTCCACGAGGCACGAATGATCGCCGCGGTTCCGGCCATCAGGCTGGCCACAAAGCACCGCGCCTGAGTAGGTCGCCGCAATCGTATGGAATCATTTAACTACTTCAATTACTTCACGGAAATCGAGGAATATTTCTGGCGCAAGCGTGGCGCGCACCTGCTAGTTTCTCCGCTCGATTGGGCCATTGTTGAAACCTGGCAAAAGGCCGGCATTCCGCTGCCCGCCGTGCTGAAAGGAATTGACCGCGCTTTTGAAAGCTGGGCGCGTTCGCGCCGCGCGGCTGGCGGGCGGCAGTTGAAAACCCTCGCCTATTGCGTCGATGCCGTGCTGGACGCCGCCGCGGAAGCGCAGGAAGTTGCCGCCGGTGCCGGGCCACAACCGAGCCAGCCGAAAGCTGCCGCCGAGCCATTCTCGCGCGACGAACTGCGCAAGTATCTTGAACGCAACTCCGCGCGACTCCGCGCCGCCGCCGAAAAACAGCGCGCCAGGCGGGCCGCTCTCGCAAGTCGCCTCGAAGAAGCGGCGAATCGCCTAAGCGAGCTTCTGCCGCTCGTCGATTCTCCCGCCGCGTTTGATCTTGAGGATTTAGAGCGCCGCCTCACCGTCCTCGAAGAAAAATTGTCGGCCTCCTTATCGGCGGACGCCGACGAAGATTCGTTGCTGGCGATCCGTCGCGAAATGGACCGCTCGCTCGCACCCTACAGGCGTAAGATGTCCGCTGACCAATTGGCTCAGCTCGAACGCCAATATATTCAAAAGCGCCTTTTCGAGCATTTTCAAGTCCCGCGGCTGAGCCTCTTTTACCTGAGCTAGGCAGTTTCGTGACTCGCAGAGCGCGCAAGTGTGATGGCTAACATCGAAATCACGATCGAAAAGCTGATCTACGGCGGCGAGGGACTCGCGCATCACGATGGCGCCACGGTTTTCGTGCCATTCGTGCTGCCGGAGGAGCGCGTGTCCGCTGCGCCGGTCGAGCAGAAAAAGAAATTTGTCCGCGCGCGCGCTGAACGCGTCCTAGCGCCCTCCGCCGAGCGGGTCCCGCCGCGCTGCCCACATTTTGGCGCCTGCGGCGGCTGTGATTATCAGCACATCCCTTACGATGCGCAGCTCAAGTACAAAACCGAAATACTTCGCGAGACCATCCGACGTATCGGCCGCATCGAATGGACTGCCGAAATTACCGCGCACGCTTCGCCTCCGTGGGCCTATCGCAATCGCGCGCAATGGAAAATTCGCCCGCTCGCGGAATCCGCGGCGCCGCGCGGCAAGCAGCATGCCAGCGACGAGGCGCGCGAGCCCGGCGATGCAAGCATCGGCATCGGATACTTTCGCTCCGGCTCCTCCGCACTCTGCGCCGTGGAGGACTGCCCCATCGTTTCTCCCCTATTGCTTAAAACGCTGCTCGCGTTTCGCCGCGCTCTTGCTACGGGTGCGCTCCCTGGGACTTTGCGCGAAATCGAAGCCTTCGCCGGCGGAAACGATTCACAATTGCTCCTTACCGCAACGTTCTCCGGCCTGCCTTCGCGTGCCGCGGAACTCGCTGATAAATTCCGAGAAAACGCTGCCGAAATCGCCAGCGTCGTGTTCCACGATCCCACGCGCGATCGTATGGAGCTGTTCGGCCCGGGCTTCGTCACGTGCGAAGCGGGCAGCCATAACTATCGCGTCGGCCACTTTTCATTTTTTCAGGTGAATCGCTTCCTGGCTGGCGAACTAGCGCGTGAGGTGGCGGAAAATGACGCGGGGGGGTCGCTCGCCCTCGACCTTTTTGCCGGCGTCGGTCTTTTCTCGCTTCCACTCGCGGAAAAATTTGCGCACGTAGTTGCCGTCGAATCGAATCCGGCGGCCGCGCGTGATTTGGAGGCTAATATTTCATCGGCTTCACACGCTTTGAGCGGCCGAAGACCATCCGTAGAAGTGCGCGTCGCCGATGTCGAGCAGTTCCTTGCGAAATATCGCGGCACGCCAGAACTTGTTGTTCTCGACCCTCCGCGAGCAGGCCTGACGCCCACAATTATTAGGCAGCTCGCGCGCATCGCTTCCGAACGCGTCACCTACGTTTCTTGCGACCCGCCCACGCTCGCGCGCGATCTGGCTGCCTTACAGCAGGCCGGCTATGATTTGGCCGAAGTTCATCTGTTCGATCTCTTCCCGCAGACATTTCACATGGAAACTGTGGTCCGGTTGCGGCGGCGCTCGTGAAACTGCCAGCGCTCTGGATCGCAGCGACCTTCGCGGGGGGGATCGCGCTGGCCTCGCATTGGCCGCTGGAATTGCACATTTGGCTGCTCGCCGCGGCGGCGGCAATCGTTGCCGGCGCGATTGTTGCGTGGCGCAATCACCTCGCGGCAGCGTGGGCGCTAGCGCTCACAGCGTGGTTCGCGCTCGGAGGGCTCGCCGCCGGTTTCCAGCGGGCGAGTCTTCCTGCTAATCATGTCACGCGGCTGATTGCCGCCGGCAAGCTCGATCTCAGCGAACCTCTTCGCTGGCGCGGCGTGCTGCGCGAAGATCCACTTTCGCTTCCGTGGGGACGCCGCTACGAAATCGATCTGCAGCAGGTTGAACTTGGCGGTGCGTACGTACCCGTTCGCGGCGGCCTGCGCGCGAATCTGTACGATGGGCCGCAAGCCGCTGGTGCCCCGCGCGGCTTGCGCGCAGGCGATCGCGTCGAGGTGCTGATGAAGGCGTCCGCGCCGCGCGATTTTCTCGACCCCGGGGCTTTCGACGTGCGCGGCTATCTGGTGCGCCAAAACGTCGATCTAACCGGCTCTCTCCGGAGCGGTGAACTCTTGCAGTTTATCGGCCGTCCGGGGCCCACATTGATGCAACGCGTCGCGCGCGCGCGTGGCGACCTGCTCGCCCGCCTCGACGCGCTCTTTCCTGGCCATCGCCGAATCGCCGCCGTTCTCCGCGCCATGCTCCTAGGCGACCGCAGCTTCGTCGAGTCCGACGTCGTCACCGCGTTTCAAACCACCGGTGCTTATCATGTGCTCGTGGTCGCCGGCCTGCACGTTGGCGCGCTGACGATTTTCGTTTTCTGGCTCTGCCGCCGCTTGCGCCTGCCGATCGTCGTTACGTCAGTGGTCACCCTCGCTGTGCTTGCTGCGTACGTTGGCCTCGTGCAGGACCGCCCTCCGATACTTCGCGCGGCGCTCGTAGCGGCCCTTTACTTATGTGCGCGCCCGCTATTTCGCCGCGTCGATCTGCTCAACGTCGTTTCGCTCGCCGCGCTCGCCCTGCTCGTGTGGAAGCCGTCCGAACTTTCCGACTCCAGCTTTCAACTTTCGTTCCTCGCCGCGGGCGTGATCGCCGCGCTCGCCCTGCCGTGGCTGGAGCGCTCGACAGCGCCTTACCGCGCGGGCCTGCGGCATCTCGGGGACGTGACCCGCGACGCCGCGCACCCGCCGAAAGTTGTCCAATTCCGCATTGAGGCGCGCGCCGCTGTGGCTTCTCTCGCGTCGCGTATCCCCACCCGCATGGCCTCGCGCGCGAGCTGGCTGGTCGTCATGCCAATTCGCATCGGCCTACGTCTGTACGAGCTTGCTCTGCTCTCGCTGGTGATTCAGTGGGGCATGATGCCGCTGCTGGCGCAGGATTTTCACCGCGTCAGCCTGGCTGGCCCGGTCAGCAACATTCCCGCCGTGCTCCTCACCGGATTGATCGTTCCACTCGGTTTCCTGACGCTCGCCACGTCATTCGTTTGGACACGCCTCGCCCTGCTGTTCGCAAAGCTGCTCGGCGCATGCACTACGGCTCTGCTTGCTATCGTGGAATGGTTCAGCAGAATTCCGCGCGTGTCGTATCGCATTCCCGGTCCACCGATCTGGCTGCTGATCGCGTTTATTGCGGCTTTGATTGCCGTCGCTTCTGCTGTGAGGGCGGCGCTCGCGCGCCGATCCAGTCGCGCTGCCAAAAGACAAATGCCGCCGCCGATTGCCGTCGCTGAATGGGCGTCCGTGGCCGTGCTTGTGGCGCTTGCCGTCCTTGTTGCGTGGTATCCCTTCGCGCCAAGTCTCGATCGCGGCAAACTTGGTGTTACCGTTCTGGACGTCGGCCAAGGCGACTCGATTTTCGCCGAATTTCCCGGCGGACGCACCATGCTCGTCGACGGTGGCGGCCTCGCCGGCTCGGAATGGATCGGCGGCTATCGCTCGGGAACGGACGTGGGCGAAGAAGTCGTTTCGCCGTATCTCTGGTCACGCGGCCTGAAGCGCATCGATACAGTCGTCGTCACGCATGCCGATCACGATCACATCGATGGCCTCTACACCGTGCTGCAAAATTTCAAAGTCGGCCAGTTATGGGTCGGCTGGAATGATCCCCGTCCGGCATTCGCTCGGCTGATCGATGAGGCACGCGCGCGCGGCGTTCACATCGTTCATGTGGACGAAGGCGAGCACTTCGATTTCGGCGCGGCTCATGCGGACGTGCTCTGGCCTCCCGCGGGCGGCGTAGGCGGTTCCCCGAATGACAATTGCGTCGTCCTGCGGCTATCGGAGGACCAATCGCATTTCCTGCTTACCGGGGACATCGAGCAGCGCGCTGAAGACCGCTTAATCTCCGATCGCGAGCCTCTCGCGTCGGAATTCTTGAAAGTCCCGCATCACGGCAGCAAAACCTCTTCCACGGCTCCGTTTCTGGCCGCCGTCAATCCGCGCATCGCTGTCGTTTCCGTCGGGGCGTCGAATCCGTTCGGCCATCCCTCTCGCGTGGTTGTTGAGCGCTATCAGGAAGACGGCATTCGCCTATTGCGCACCGATCGCGACGGCGCCGTCACCGTTCTCGCGAATGGAAACTCCCTCTCGGTGAGTGCCTACGCCGCAGAGCAAAATCACACTCCCGCGCAGTTTGCCTCCGACCAGAATTTGCTTTGGTGACGTTTTCCGATTTACATTTGGGCCGCCTGCGCTTCGTTGCGCCAGACGACGTCCATCCGTAGAATTCCTGAAAAACCGTTGCCGCCGGTACTATTGCTCCGTCCTCCGCTCGAGTCCATACTGGTTTCAGGCCCGGCAAGCGATGGTAACCATGCACCAAAACGCGCAATGCAGACCAAGTCAGGAAGAAATTGACGAAGAGAGCCGCCGCATTCGCCGCCTGCGCATTTTGGTCCGGCTCACGCTTGAAACGATCGCGTCCGGCGACCTTTCGGCTGAGGAAGCGGCCAGCATGATCGCCGCCACGCGCCACGCCGCTCTAGAAATGTTTCCAGGCAAGGAACGCGCCTACGATCTGATCTATCGGCCGCAGTTCCAGCGCCTGATGCACGCCGTCTATCGCTTGCAGTAGCGCTCCTCGTCCACCGTTTGCGGACGCAATACCCCCAAGCCTATTCCGCCAGGAACTTTCCGAAACCTCGGTGCGTATCAAGTTCCGGGGCGAGCGCCGTGTTGCTCAGCGGCCGCGCGATCGCGCTTGACGACGGCGCCGTTACCTGCTACGTAATGTAGCGCTACAGTATGTAGTATACAGACGCCGCAGTGACGGGAGGCGATATGGGAACGCTTCTACAAGATCTTCGCTATGGCATGCGCTTGATTGCCAAGTCGCCCGGCTTCGCTGCGATCGCGATCATCACTCTGGCTCTCGGTATCGGCGCAAACACGGCCGTCTTTTCCGTCGTGAACGGGGTGCTCCTCAATCCGCTGCCGTACCCGCAGCCGGATCGCCTCGTCTCCGTCTATTCGAAAACCAAGCAGTTCGACCACTCGTCGATTTCCTACCCCAATTTTCTCGACTGGGCTCGCGACCAGCGCTCCTTCACCGCTATCGCTGCATATCGCGGTGACGACTACAACCTCACCGGCATGGGCGAGCCGCAGCGCCTCAGCGCGGAGATGGTCTCGGCCAGTTTTTTCCCGGTGCTGGGCATCAATCCTGTCGTCGGACGCCAGTTTCGATCCGAAGACGATCAAATCGGCGCACAGCCCGTGGCGTTGATCACGGGCGGTTTCTGGAAGCGTGAGTTCGGATCGTCGCGTGATGCCGTCGGCAAAACCCTCGATCTGAATGGCGTCGGATACACAATCGTCGGAGTCCTTCCCGCGAGCTTCCACTACGAAGGCCGCTCTAATTTCCAGGAAAATCCGGACATCTTCGTCCCCATCGGCCAGTGGAGCGATTCAACATTCCGGCGCCGCGATACGGGAATGGGCATGGATGCGGTGGGCCGCCTCAAGCCCGGCGTTACGCTCCAGCAAGCGCAAGCCGATATGAACGGCGTCGCGCAGCACTTGGCGCAGGAATTTCCCGACGTTGACCACGATTCGGGAATCGCTCTGTACTCGCTCAAGCAGGACATCATCGGTAGAGTTCGCCCGTTTCTGCTTGTGCTGCTTGCCGCGGTCGCGTTCGTCCTGCTGATCGCCTGCGTCAACGTGGCGAATCTGCTGCTCGCGCGCTCCACGTCTCGTACTCGGGAATTCGCTGTGCGCGCCGCGCTCGGAGCCAGCCAGCAGCGCGTCATTCGCCAGTTGCTGACCGAAAGCCTGGTGCTCGCCTTCGTGGGAGGCGCCGGCGGGCTTCTACTCGCCGTGTGGGGCACGCAGGCCGCGTTGAAAGCCCTGCCGGAAGCGTTGCCCCGCGCGCAATCCATTCACGTCGATGGACGCGTATTGCTGTTCACTCTCTTTGCATCTGTGCTTGCCGGCGTTCTCTTCGGCCTCGCGCCCGCCGTAAAAACCGCGCGCGGCAATCTGCATGAAACCTTGAAGGAAGGAGGGCGGGGCGCAAGCGGCGCGCGGCATCGCCTGCAGGGGCTGTTCGTTGTGGTCGAAATGGCCTTGGCACTCGTGCTGCTTGTCGGCGCTGGTCTGATGATTCGCAGCCTCGCGAATCTGTGGGACGTGAATCCCGGTTTCAATCCGCGCAACTTGGTCACATTCGGCTTCTCGTATCCCACCACGCTCGGTGGCACGCCCGACGCCATCCGCGCGTCAATGCTCCAGGTGGAGAGCGCGACTGAAAATGCGCCGGGCGTGGCATCCGCATCGCTTCTTGTCGGCGGCGTGCCAATGAACGGTGATTCGGACATGACGTTCTGGCTCGACAATGAACCAAAGCCTGCCAGCATGTCGCAAATGAAGGTCTCGCTGTTTTATGCAGTGCAGCCGGATTATTTGAAAGCAATGGGCATTCCGCTGATCCGCGGCCGCTTCGTCAACGCGCAGGATGGCGAGCACTCGCCGTTCGTGCTCGACATCGACGAAGATTTCGCCAGGCAATACTTCCCTGGCCAGGATCCGATTGGCCGCCGTGTGAATTTCGGGTTTATGAACAACTCCGGGATTATCGTGGGCGTCGTCGGTCACGTGAAGCAGTGGGGGCTGGATGAAAACTCGGGCCCTCCGATCCGCGCGCAGCTTTATTTCCCGATACTGCAGGTCCCAGACCAATTCTTCACGCTCCTGGCGCGCGGCGGTCAATTCGTGGTGCGGACCCAAGGCTCGCCCGATGCCGAGATGAAGACTATTCGCACCGCGCTGCGCTCGGTTAACAGCGGGATCGTAGTGTACGAAGTTCACACGCTCGATAGCATCATCTCGCGTTCGCTCGCCACCCGCCGCTTCTCTATGATGCTGCTGGGAACTTTCGCCGCGCTCGCGCTACTACTCTCGTGCATCGGCATCTACGGAGTGATTTCGTACTTGGTCGGCCAGCGCACGCACGAAATCGGCGTGCGCATGGCTCTCGGGGCGCAGCGCGCTCACGTGATGCGTTTGATCCTTGGCCAGGCCGCGCGCATGGCGCTCGTCGGCGTTGCCCTCGGACTTGCCGGCTCTCTCGCCCTCACGCGACTGATCGCAAAAATGCTTTTTGGCGTCAGTGCATACGACCCGCTCACCTTCGCCGCAGTCGCGTCGCTTCTGATCGCGGTCGCGCTCGCCGCCTGCTACATTCCCGCGCGCCGAGCCATGCGCGTCGATCCATCCATCGCGCTCCGCTACGAATAACCAGTCGGTTCGCGCCAGCCTCCGCCGGACGTCCTCAATGGCTGCGAAATTTTGTTCTTGACATACTACTATAATGTAGTAGACTTCGACACGGAATAGTAGGAGGCATATGGCCCGGCCGAAGTTAACCAAGCTCGAACTCCAAATCCTGGAGGCCCTGTGGACGAATGGGAGAGCATCCATTCGTGAGATCCAAGAGTCGTTTCCGGAGCCTCGCCCTGCTTACACCACCATTCAGACCACCGTGTACAGGCTGGAGGGCAAGAAAGCCGTGCGCCGAGTGCGGAAGA
>JASHWB010000383.1 GCA_030044295.1 Candidatus Acidiferrales bacterium | reverse complement strand
CGCTGCTATCACTGCAAGGACGAACTCTTCGGCCGCATGGAATCGCTCGCCCGCGAGAGACAATTCGGCGCGATCGCTTACGGCATCAATGCGGACGATACGCGCGACTTCCGCCCCGGCCACCGCGCCGCGCACGAACATAACGTCCTCGCGCCGCTGCTTGACGCAGGGCTCACGAAATCCGAAGTTCGTTTTTTGTCGCAACGTGCAGGATTGCCCACATGGGATCGGCCCGCGTCGGCCTGCCTTTCTTCGCGCGTGCCCTACGGAACCGCCGTTACGCCCGAGCTGCTCGAAAAAATCGGACTCGCCGAAGCGGCTTTGCGCGAACTTGGCTTCCGGCAATTCCGCGTGCGCGCGCATGGCGAACTCGCGCGCATCGAGCTGGCGCAGGATGAACTCTCGCGCGGTCTCGATGCCGCAATCGCGCAGCAAATTGCTGGACGGCTAAAGCCGCTCGGATTTGCGTTCGTGACTTTGGATTTGGAAGGGTACCGCCAAGGCTCGCTCAATTCCCTGCTGCGAGTGAAATCGTAATCGAAGTTGTGCGCCTCGTCCTTAGCGCGATTTGACGCTGGAAACCTCTCGCTGTGCTGCGTCGCGCATCGCTAAAATCGTACCGACGTGAATTTTAACCGTGTCCTCCACGCGCCGCGCGTATCCTCCGGCCAGCGTCATGGCCGCCGGCACGCCGCGGCGCTTCGCGTAGTCGAATACCAGCGCATCGCGGCATGAGAGGCCTTCCATCGTCAGCGCCAAGCCTCCGAGTTGGTCCTCGCAGTACGGGTCGGCACCCGCCACGTAGAACAGAATCTGCGGCGAGAAACGCTGGAAGGCACGTTGCAGATGCTTCTCCAGAATCGCCAGGTAATCGTCGTCGGCAGTGCCATCGGGCAAGTTGATGTCGATCGTAGAAGGAGGCTTCGGATAGGGATAGTTCCGTTCCTGATGGATCGAGAGCGTGAAGACGTCTCCATCGCCACCGAAAATTGACGCAGTTCCGTTTCCCTGGTGCACGTCGGTGTCGACGACCATGGCACGCTCGATCGCACCGTCGAATTGCAGCCGCCGAATGGCGATAGCCACGTCGTGCAGCACGCAGAAGCCTTCGCCGTGATCGGCGTACGCATGATGGAATCCACCACCGATGTTCGCCGCCCAGCCGTCCTGGAGCGCGCGCTGCCCCGCCAGGATCGATCCGCCCGCGGCGAGCCACGCCGCCCGGACCAATTCCTGCGAGTACGGCACTTCGAGGCGCATGATTTCTTCGCGCGAAAGAGAGCCTGTCTTCAGCTTGCGAACATAATCTTGCGAATGAACACGAAGCACGTCTTCATCGGGTGCAGCTTGGGGCGCGAGAAAATCTTCCGGGCCAGCGCAGCCATCGGCGAGCAAACGGCAGTAAATCAGGCGGTATTTCTGCGAAGGAAAAACATGCGCACCGAGGTTCAGGTCGTAGCCATCGGCATAGATGAGCTTGAAGGGCAGCATGGTTTTTCGAGACTATCGCGAAGGTTTTCCGGACGCAATCGCGCGCACAACCGAACCGGCGTGTTCCTAATGGAGAATGGGATTGTCCGCATGATTATGGTAGGTTGTTAACGATGCGCCGCATCCAGTCCGCGATTTTAATCGCTGCGCTGCTGGCGATTCCGCTGGCTCTGGTAGCCAGGTCAGGGCCGTGCGCCCAATCGCGGTGCAGCCGGATGTGCGATCTGATTCTGCACAGCGTGCGCGCCCAGCACATGCGGTGCACTTGCGGAATGACAGCGGATGGGTCGCAGTGTCCGACGCGTTCCTCGCAAAAGCTTCCTGATTACGGACTAACCGCGCCGATGGCGCCGACGATGCCGACTGCGCGCGTGACGCTTGCGGCGCCGCTTTTCGAGCGACGTATCACCGCTCTACGCACCAATTTCTTCGCTCCAGAGTTCGTCTCCGAAGTTTTCGAGCCTCCCCGAGCCTGACATCCGGCCTCGCAGGTCCCAAATCTCAATCTCGAAGGGAGAGACGTGCGCGCGCGCATTGTGTTTTTGCTCGCAGAAGTGTTCCTGGTGTCCGCATGGGCGGTCTCCGCAGCGGTCGTGGGAAGCGTGCGCGGAATCGTTCACGATCCACAGCACCGACCGATCGCAGGCGCGAAAGTACAGCTGAACGCGGCCAACTCGTCGTGGTCCCAAGCGACACAGACGAACGACGAAGGAGAATTCACGTTTCCGGCCGTTCCAGTGGGCGTCTACAACGTGACGATCTCCGCGCCGAAATTCGAGACGTCCGTACAAAACCTGGCCGTGATGGTAAATGCATCGCCGGTTCTGCACTTCGTTCTTCAAATCGCGGCGGTTTCAGAAAAAGCAACGGTAATAGCGAAACCGGAAACCACGGCCGCCGAGACCGCGACTCCGACGACGCTGGTAAACCGAATGGAGATCCGTCAGACGCCCGGCGCCGATCAAACCAATAGTCTGCGGATGATCACCGATTTCGTTCCGGGATCATACCTGACGCACGACATGCTGCACATCCGCGGCGGTCACCAGGTGAACTGGCTGATCGACGGCGTACCGATTCCGAATTTGAATATCGCCGTCAATTTAGGGCCGCAGATCGATCCGATGGATATCGATTACCTGGACGTGCAACGAGGCAGCTATGACGCCGAGTACGGAGACCGCACGTACGGAATTTTCGATGTGGTCCCGAAGAATGGGTTCGAGATGACGAATGAAGGCGAGTTCGTGACCAGCTTCGGAAGCTTCTACCAAACCGACGATCAGCTGAGCTTCGGCGGCCATTCCGAAAAGCTCGCTTATTACGCGAGTTTTAACGGCAATCGCAGCAATCTGGGGCTTGAGACGCCCGTCGCACGTACCTATCACGATGCGGATAACGGCTTCGGAGGGTTCGGCTCAATCATTTACAACGTAGGGACACAGGATCAGTTTCGGATCGTGGGTTCCTTGCGCCGCGACTACTACCAAATTCCGTACGATCCAAATCCGAACGATTACGAGAACGTCGAACTGGGCAGTCCGGGTACGGCCGATTTGCGCGACGCCGAAGTCGAACCGGATGGGTATGGTTTGTTTTCCTGGATTCACACATTTAACGCGAATGCCGTGCTGACCGTTTCGCCTTTCTATCATTACAACAGTGCGGGTTATCACAGCTCCGAAACCGACATTCCGGTGGCAACCACGGCGATTTTTTCAACGAGCTACGGCGGAGGACAGGCGGCGCTCAGTTTTCATGCGCCGCGCAACGATCTTCAGGCCGGCTTGTACGCCTTTGCCGGGAACCAGAACGAGAATTTCGGGCTGATCTTCAACGGCCAGAACCAGCCGCCCGTTCAGGAGGTCGATAGCGTTCCCGGCTCGGATATCGCCGCGTTCGCGAGCGATAAACTCACCGTGAATTCGTGGCTGACGTTCATCGCGGGCGTACGTGCGACTCATTTTTCGGGCGGCGTGACCGAAAATACGACATATCCGCGAATTGGCGGCACGCTTCGGATTCCTCGCCTCAACTGGGCGCTCCGTGCGTTCTGGGGAAAGTTTTACCAGCCGCCGCCGCTGGTCACCATTTCCGGACCGCTGCTCAGTTACCTCGTAAGCCAATCGAACGCCGGGAGCCTAACCTCTTTCGAGCCGCTGCACGGCGAGCGCGACGAAGAACACCAGTTCGGAGTAACGATTCCCTACAGGAACTGGACGCTGGACATCGACACGTTCGAGACGCGCGGCACGAATTTCCTGGACCATAACAATATCGGCGAGTCTAATATCTTTATTCCGGTCACTTTCTCCGAATCACGGGTGCGTGGAACGGAAGTGACCGTCCGCTCGCCGCGGGTGTGGAATCGCATCGATGCGCATCTGGCGTATTCCAATCAGATGGCGCAGGCACAGGGAGCGGAAACGGGCGGCCTGATCGTCGGCACAGCACCTCCGCCGGGATGGGCGCCGCTGGACCACGACCAGCGCAATACGCTTAACGTGGGCTTCAACAGCGATTTGCCGTGGCAGAGCTACGCTTCGGTGAATGTGTACTACGGCTCCGGGTTCACGAACGGCGACTTTGGCGACGCGGGCACCCCCTACGAAAATGACGCGTACCTGCCCGGCCACACGACGGTCGATCTATCGCTTGGGAAGAAATTCGGCGAGAAATATTCGATTTCCGTGACGGCGCTGAATATCGGCGACAGTCATCTATTGATCGACAACAGCTTGACCTTCGGCGGCTTTCATTACAACGATCCGCGCGAAATCTACGCGCAGTTTCGCTACCGGTTTAACTATTGATTGCCGCGGATGCGAACCGATCGAGGCTGGCGTACAATCGGAAAATACGAGGGAAGGAACACTGCAAATGAGACCACAAAATGCGGTCAGGCGCGCCGCGGCGATTTCCGCAGCGATTTTGCTGTCGCTCGCGGCGATCGCGGGATGCTCAAAGCCAGCACAACAGCCGGCGGCGCAGCCGCCGAAAAACGTGAAGCGTTACCACCTGGTCGGAAAAATCGTTTCGATCAACAAAGATCAAAACACGCTGATGGTAGATGGCCAGGATATTCCAGGATTTA
>JASHWB010000382.1 GCA_030044295.1 Candidatus Acidiferrales bacterium | reverse complement strand
CTGACCTCGGTGACCAAGTCCTTTTGGAGATCTTTCCCAACAACTCTGTACTGAACGAGTACTGGCGATTGTTCGAGCCGAGCAAACAGGGACCGCACCTCGTTGTGACCCCGAGGGGACTCGAAACTTAATCAGGCGGGTGGCCGGGTGCCCCAGGTTTGGATCTTGAATTTGAGGGTGCCCAACGCTCGGTCTGTGAGCGTGGGGATTTTCTCTTAACCTGTCCAAATTGCCGCAAAGGAAGGGGGTCCGGAGCGGTCCTCTCGCGGGCAACCCGCCCCGGATTGCGTCATGGGGACGCAACTCGCTGGCCAAACTCGGCGTGCGCTTTAGGCGGCCTGGTCGGGACCGATGATGCGGTGGCGCAACTTCCCGAGAGTCCGGTTCAATGGGTGGCTGCGGTGCAGGAACGTAAGGACCGGCTCGCGGCGCGTGCCTATGCGCTCCAGCGCGCGGCGAATGCGGAAATCGCGGCCCGCCGAAATCAACCCCTTTTCCAGCACGTCGATGGCTTCCTGCGTCCGCCCGCACTGTTGATAGACTTCCGCCAGATTCAGGTAAAGCTGCGCATGGTTGTGGCGCAGCGATAGCGCTTCCCGGCAAAGACTTTCCGCGTCGCCGAAGCGCTGCTCGGCCATTCCCGCAAGCAATCCGGTATAAGAGAGATAGAAGGGATTTTTCGGAGCCGCGCCGAGCGCGCGGCGCGCGTCTAACAGAGCTTCGTCGGGGTGGCCATCGCGCAGGTGTTTGAGGCAAGCCTTGAATTCGTTCATGCCGGCGTCAGCCGGAGACGTGGTTCCAATCCAGTGGGTCATAGGCTCCTTCCTGTTCGCGATGCGCCCCCAAGTTGCGCCTTGCTTGGTTCGTTTGTGGCGCCTGCTCCATCGCGAATCGGCAACAAGGAGCCTAGTCCGCATGCCGCGGGAAGAAAATAGAACGCGAGGACAGTTTTAGTTCCAGTCCTTTCACCTGTCTCTTCGTACAGGCGAAGAAAACGCTAATGCACCAGATCGGAAGCGAAAACGACGCGAATTCCGCGCCGTTCAAGCCTTGGGACGCCATCGGCGAGCGCGGCAATCGTCTGCGGATGCGGATGGCCGATGGCGATCGCGGCGCCGTCGTGAAGCGCGTCTCGCGCGGCGAGGTCGAGTTGCGCGAGCACGGCTTCGCGGGTGGGCGTGTCGTCGAGGAAGACTTTGCGGGATGCGGCGCGGACGCCGGTGCGCTCCGCTTCGTCGTACGCGACCGTGGCAGCGGTGGTGCGGCTGTCGATGAAGAAGAGCCCCCGCGCGCGCAGCAGCGGCATGAGCTCCGCCATCAGCCGCGGATCGGCTGTGGCGCGCGAACCTTCGTGATTGTTCACGCCAATGGCGTGCGGAACGCTGGCCAGCATGCCGGCCAGCGTGGTTTGCACCTGGCTAGTGGACATTCCCGAGCGCAGTTCGATCGCCTCTGATTTGGCTGCGTCGCCGACCGGCTGCATCGGCAGATGCAGGATCACCTGATCGCCACGGCTCCAGGCTTCATCCGCGGTTTGCGCTGAATATTCGAGGTGCGGCAAGACAGAAGCGGTGATGGGAAACGGCAGCGCGACGACGGATTTGGCTTCCGAGGGATCGTTGCCGAGATCGTCGATGATGATCGCGAGGCGCGGACCGTGCGCGGCGCGTTCGGCGTGGGCGGGTTCGCGATGTGTCCGGCGCGACTTGGCGGCCCAGGGCCAGTGCACTTCCCTTGCGCAGCCTGAGAAAACGATTGCCGCAAACGCTGCGAGCGCGATCGGCAACGAGGCACGACGCACCGCGCGCCCGAAGGCACGGCGCGAACGGCGTGAAATTTTCACTATTGGCTACGCGGCCTTTTGCGCGGGCGCGGCCTGTAAAACATCGAGCGCCTTTTTCACAACCGGGTCGGTGGGCGAATCCGTCGGCGCGGGAGGATAGATGTTATTCAACTCTGCGATGTCGTCAACGGCTGCCGGGCGCACCACGTCGATTGGGACGACGCCTTCTGCGGGAATGTTCTTGTTCGCCGGCGTGTAGTAATCGGCCACGGTAAGAATGATCGCGGAGCCATCGTCGAGGTGAATCAGTTTCTGCTCGGAAGCCGTTCCGTAGGTGCGATCGCCAATCGTGTCGCCACGATGATTATCGGAAATCGCCGCGGCGACGATTTCAGCGGCACCGGCGGTTCCGTTACCGATAAGCACCGCGACGGGCGCGGTCCAAACAGCCTTCGAAGGATCGGCGGAAAAAACCTGCGGCGTGACGGTCTGGCCCTTCAGTGTGGCGATGGTGCCGGAACTGAGAAAGAGCTGGGCCGTATCAACGCCCTCTTTGTCGATGCCCAGCGCGCAATTCCGAAGGTCGAGAATCAGCTTGTGCGCGCCTGCTTTTTTGAACTGTTCGAGACTGGCGCGAATTTGATCGGCCATGCCGTTGCTGAAAGTGGGCACGCGAAGATAGGCGACGCCTCCCGATAGAGTGGCAGTGACTACCTTCGGCGGCGCCAGCGGCTCCAGGGTCAGATCGACGGATTCAGGCTCCGTCTTACCGCGGAAAATCACGGAGAGCTTCACCGCGGTGCCGGGATCGCCACTCAGGAGGACTTGCGCCTGGTCGACGCCCATCTGCGACGTGGTGAAATCACCGATCTTTTCGATCACGTCGCCGAGGCGCAAATTGGCCTTGGCCGCGGGACTATCCGGCAGCGAGGAAATCACGCTGATGTAGCCGAATCGTTTGGTGAGCGCGACGCCGGCGCTGGCCTTGGCGACGGTGGAAGTTTTCTCCTCATAATCCTTGTATTCGAGCGGGCTCATATAGCTCGACTGCGGGTCGAGCGAATCGAGCAGGCCATGAAGCGCGCCGCTGGTAACCTGGCGGACATTAGGCTGGTCCACGTAGTCGCTCTGGATGTGATCGAGGACCTCGGTGTAGACAGTCATCGCCTTGTAGGCGTTTTCCTTCTGGTCGTCGGAGCGGCTCATCACAAAACCGGCGGCGACGTACGCGAAGACGAACACCGAAACGACCGCGACGATCTTCTTTGCCAGTGAACTCATGCCCAAGCCCTTCTATCCGACAGTTTCTCCGAAACAATTCCCGCGCGCCCGTAAGCTCGGTTTTCGATTATAGCATCGGCGGACTGGAAGCCAGCGACCGGAAACGGAGGGGCGAATCTGAAATCAAACAGCGAAGGTGAGGCGGGAAAGATGGTGAAAAGTAGTTGCACCGGGACGTTCCGCCCTTGATTTTTCAACTGCTTTTGTTTTCTGCAATTTACATGTGTCAAAGGTTGATAGGCTGTTCCGCCCTTGACGATGAGATTGGACGCCATGGATTGGATGTCTGAGATCGCGCGACAGGGCACGAAAGAGTTGACGCTAGCGTTGGCGTCTGCCATGCGGCAGGCGGAAGGTAGATGAACGCCGATGGGATTGGAGGTGTCTCGGGTAGAGCGGTACGCGAATCTTTGTTTTGTAGGAGTTAGAAGCATTTCTACTCGTTCGGTGTCTCGGGTAGAACGCGGTGAATGTGAGCGGTAGGCCGTGACTGACGAGTGGCGGGGCCGGTTCGCAGGTTTGGTGCGGGAAGGCATCGAGCATGCGGTGCGTTTCGGTGGCGCCAGTTGCTCGTCGGCTCGCGATATCGTCACAGCTTGCCCTCCAGTTTCATCCTCATCCGGCAGAACCTCCGGCCGCCGCGTGCATATAGGCCGGCTATACACGCGTTGCGTCCGCAGAGGCGCACCGCGACCGGGCGGGCGCCGATGGGTGTTTCTGTGTGTTGCTCGCCCTCGGCAGCTTCCAAGCGAGCAACAAAAACATCCCACGGTAGCATTAATGCCTCGATGACGTCAAGAACCAGTACCCAGGGAAAATGAGCCAGCCGCCAGGATTCAGGTGAAAAGACGGTCCCATTTTTAGGGGAATCGGACGCTGGACTAATTGCGGTCCATCCAAGAGTCGACTCAACAGAGCTGCCGGACAGAGCACGGGCCGAGAACCGATGGCTAGCGCAGGTGCGGGTTTTATGAGTAGAATGCCGATCTCGTCACGTACCCACAATGCAGAGCCGGAGTTCGCTGACTATGAGGCTGCGGATAGCGCTCGCGACGGTCACGCTGCTCGGACTGTTTGTGTGCCTGGCAGCGCGCGGCACGGCACAAGACGCGAAGCCAAAAGGCAGCCCATCCCCTCCCGATTACTCCAATCAGGCGGCAGTGATCGAGGACCTGCACACGACAATGGCTTTTCACGATGACGGTACCTCGATGACCACGCGAGAAGGGACGGTGGAAGTTCAGTCCCAAGCGGGCGTCCAAGCGTTCGGGATGCTGAATTTTCCTTATGCGTCGGCGACCACGACTCTGCAGCTGGTGTATCTGCGAGTGATTAAGCCGGACAAGCGAGTGGTGGTGACGCCAGCGGAAAACGCGCTGGATATGCCGGCACAGGTGACGCAGCAAGCGCCGTTTTATAGCGATATCAAGGTGCTGCAGGTGGCGGTAAAGGGGCTGGAGGCAGGCGACACCGTAGAATTCGAGTGGCGCGCGGACACCACGAAGCCGCTCGATCCCGGGCAGTTCTGGAGTTATTTCAACTTCACACACAGCGCGATCGTGCTGCACGAGGATTTGCAGATTAGCGTACCGAAGGACCGGAAGGTGATCGTGAAGAGTACGACGGTGCAACCGACGGTCACCGAGGATGCAGGAAACCGAATTTACACCTGGCAAACGAAAAACCTAACGGTAAAGAAGGCCGACGATACGACAAATAGCGACGACACGGAATTTCCGGATGTACAGGTAACGAGCTTTCAGAACTGGGATGAACTGGGGAAGTGGTTCGGCGGACTGGTGGCTTCGCGGGCGATTGCGACGCCCGATATTAAAGCGAAAGCTGATGAGCTGACTCGCGGAGCAACGACGGAGACGGACAAGATCAAGAGACTGTACGCGTTCGTTTCGACGAAATACCGGTATATCGGAATCGGGTTGGGGATTGGGAGGTATCAACCGCACGCGGCGGCGGACGTTCTGGGCAATGATTATGGCGACTGCAAGGACAAACACACGCTGTTCGAAGCGCTGTTGGCCGCGGAAGGAATTAAAGCGTATCCAGCGCTGATCAACTCCAGCAACAAAATCGATCGAGACGTGCCATCGCCGCTGCAATTCGATCACGTAATAACGGCGATTCCTGAGGGCAAAGGTTACCTGTTTCTGGATACGACGCCGGAAGTTACTCCCTTCGGATACTTGACCGCGAATCTTCGAGACAAATCCTCCCTGGTGATCCCGGATACTCGCCCGGCGGAACTGGTAAAAACGCCCGCCGATCCGCCGTTTCCAATGTTCGAGCATTTTCAAGTGGACGGCACGCTCGACGCGACTGGCACGCTTACGAGCAAGATGCGGATGACGGTTCACGACGACCCGGAGTTTCTTATCCGGTTAGCATTTCGACAGGCGGGACAAGCGCAGTGGACCGAAGTGATGCAGAAAATGTCTGAGGGCATGGGATTTGGCGGCACGGTGAGCAACGTGACAGTAACGCCTCCCGAGCAGACTGAAACTCCGCTGGATATCGAATACAACTACGTACGCAAGGATTATTCGGATTTTTCGGACAAATGGATTTCGGCTCCGCTTCCTCCGATATCGGTACCTGCGTTGCCCGACGATGCCGCCAAGAGGCCGAAAACGATCAAGATGGGCTCACCAAATAACTTTCTCTACACTGCTGCGATAGAGCTGCCGGCCGGAATGAATCCGCAATTGCCGCAGGCGGTGCATTTGAGCGAGCCCTTCGCGGATTATGACGCGACCTACACGATTTCCGGGAACACTCTCCACGTGGAAAAGAAACTGGTAACGAAGGAGCGCGAGGTTCACCCAGCCGAATTTGAGGCATACGACAAATTTCAAAAAGCCATCGAGAACGACGCGAAGATCAACATTTATCTCGGGGGCCAAGCGGACCAGATGAGCAGTTCGGGAGGCAGCGAGAATCCAGAAGCCCTGAAACTTTATGGCGAGGGTTACCAATCGTGGCAGATGAGGGATTTCCCAGGGGCTATGGAGTACTTTCAGCAGGCTGTGGAGAAGGATCCCAAATACGCGCAGGCGTGGACGGCGCTCGGCACGCTGCACGCAGCGATGGGGCCTCGCGACCAAGGCGTCGCGGAGCTAAAAAAGGCCATCGCGCTCGACCCGAAGCAGCCGACCGCTTACGAGGAACTCGGCACGCTGCTGCTTATGCAGCATCAGACGGAGGATGCGCTTGCCGTTTGGAAAGAGCTGGAGCAAGCAATGCCGGAAAACGTGATGGCTCCTGAAAGAGCCGGCGCGATTCTGCTGAGCCTGCAGAGATATCCGGAGGCGGTAACGGAACTGGAAGGGGCGGTGAAGCATAATCCCGGAAGCGCCACCCTGCTGACTGAGCTTGGGACGGCGTATTCACGCGCAGGGAACGCGGCTAAAGCGATTTCGACTTTTGAGAGCGCCCTGGCCGCCGATCCATCCACCAATACCTTGAATAGCGTCGCTTATGCGATGGCCGACGCGAATGTGAGCTTGCCGGAGGCCGTACAGGATTCGCAGAAAGCGGTGAGCGAGGAGGAAGCTGCTACTGCGAAGATCGATATTCAAGATGCGTCGCCGCAAGATTTCGCAACAGCTTCACATCTTGCGGCGTATTGGGACACGCTTGGATGGGCATACTTCCGCACGGGAGATATGGAAAAGGC
>JASHWB010000381.1 GCA_030044295.1 Candidatus Acidiferrales bacterium | reverse complement strand
AATCGACGTCGGTTTGGATGTTCGCGACCGGAAGCAACTCGAACACATTCTCGCCGGCATCAAGCGCATCCCCGGCGTGTTCGATATCGAGCGCGTTTACAACGTGTAGCTCTCCTCCCTCCATTAACGGGTCGGTTACATCGAGGCCCTTCAGCAACCCGCGAAGAGTAAAATTAGGACATGGGGAAGATCCTGGCGCGTGGTTCAGTGCGAGGCTGGACCCATTTTTCGCGGATTCGTGCTCGTGTATGCGCTGCCGCGTTCGTTGCCGCGATGGCAGTTTATTTCTCCGGTTGCACCAAACTCCAGCCGGTTGACACTTCAGCGCTCATCAACACAGGCATGAACGATCAGGCGGTGCAGCAGCTCGACTCCCTGAAAATCAGCACCGCTGAAGTAGGAGAAATCGCGGAAGCCCGGCAATCTGGACTTTCTGACGACGACTGCGTCGCGATCTATAAAATCTACAAAAGCCGCCATCAGGCGTTCGATGCCGGTGATGCTGTTGCCGGGCTGATGCAAGTCGGAATGAGTGGCTCCGACGTCATTGAACTCGCGCAATTAAGCCAGCTGGGGCTGGACTGGGGCGAACTGCAAGCGATGAAGCTCGCGGGCTTGTCCAACGCGATCGTGATGGAAGAAGCCCAACAGCGCTCCGATGGGAAGTCCGTGCTTTCCGGCGCAATGCTCGCTCGGTTGAAAAACACCGGGGTGCATGAATCGACGTTGCTCAAGCTGGTGCAACGAGCGATACCCGATTCGGAAGGCCGCCAGATCTTGGCCGCCCGCCGCCGCGGCGTAAGTGAAAACGAGATTTTGCATCATTTCACGGGTTCCTGAAGCTCTGCCTTTTGATTTAGCCCTCTTCAGCCGAACTCCCAAAATAGTTCTCATTCGGATTTTGAGCTTCCCCACCGTCGCGCCCGCCCTTAAAATCTTGCCACCTTGAGACCCAATACTTCGCCGCTAGTGCTTCTTTCCGGTATTGCCGCGGTGCTTTGCGCTGCGGGCTGTGCCGTCCCTCTCGCACCCGGTTACCGCGTCATGAAAGAAACGCGCGACATCCGTTTCGTGCCCGAGCAGACGCCGGCGCTCGCGATACGCGTGGACTACACGTTGCTGAATGTCGGCACGAGTGAACTGACC
Source organism: Candidatus Acidiferrales bacterium (assembly GCA_030044295.1). GTDB lineage: Bacteria > Acidobacteriota > Terriglobia > Acidiferrales > UBA7541 > Palsa-295. The sequence continues at coordinate 4,850 of JASHWB010000381.1, read as the reverse complement.
TTTATCGACGTACGGCTTCCATCGAATAGAAATTCAGGCGGCAGCGACTTGCACGCGCAGATCGATGGGCGCGAGGCGGCGCCCGTCCCGCTTCCGGTTGCGCAGCAAACAGATGAAGCAGATGTGATCCGTATCGCGTTCGAAAAACCGTGGCCAAGAAAACGGAAACGGGAATTGAGTCTCGAATATGCGCTTCGACCATCCGCGGATTTCCAGCCCTACCTCACCGTCGAACCTGATAGTTTTCATCTCGGAGTGCGCGGCTGGGCGCCCCAGCTTCTGCCCCCAAAGCGCTTTCTTGCGCCGTATCCCGCGCGCCCGGCACACATGATGTGCACGATTCGAATACCTGCGGATTTCGCGGTGCTGGCGGGCGGCACACGCAAGGCAGAGCGGAAGCAAGGCGGCAAGGTTGAATATCGATACGAATTGGGCCGCTCGGATTTGGGTGCGTTCGTTGTGGCCGGGCGTTACACAAAATCGCCTGCCAACGCAGAAAGCAACTCGGTGGATTTCTGGACCGATCGGCCGCTGCCGGAAAATCCAAACCAGTCCGCGCAACAAATTGCGGAGATATGGAAGACATTCACCGCCGCTTTCGGAGTTTTCGATAGGCGCGTTCGCGAGCCACGAATCGTGGAATCATCCGCCGTGCGTGACAACCTTGCCGGAGGCGAAGCGCCGGCGGCGGTGAGCTTTCCGGGCGGAGCGTTGGTGAATCCAGCCGCATTAGCCCTTGGCACCGATAGCGACCGGTTCTTGGAGATTGTAAGTCAAGCGCTGGCGCGCAACTGGTTCGATGAAGAAGTCGAGCCCAGCGCCGAAGCGGCAATCGGCATGGGCGATGGATTGCCGGAGTATGCGTCGATCGTCGCGGACGAAGCGCGTATCGGGCCGCTGGCGCGGCGCCAACGCATCTATGAATATCTGCGACGGTACGATGCGGCGGCCAAGAACGCGAGCGAGACGCCGATTGCTTCAACGATGGCGGCGAGCCCTCTGCTACAGAGGCGGATCGCTCTTGCCAAAGCGCCTCTTTTTTACATCGATATGGAAGATGCATGCGGCGCTGCGCCCGTTCGCGCAGGGCTAGCGCACATGCTGGCGACTATGCGCGGGCAGGAAGTCGATTATAGTGTGCTGCGGTCCGTCCTGGAGGAATCGACTGGACGAGACCTGGCGAAGATTTTTCGCGAATGGCTGGACCAGAAAGGGATTCCCGCCAATTTCCGCGCGCGCTATCCAGACGGCCAAGAGGCAATGAGGCGGGCAACTGAACGGCTCGGCGCTCAGAAGCGCACTGGGAATCCACTTTAGCTAATTCAAAACGAATGGGAGACGGAATGAAGGAAATCATATCGACCGAAAAGGGACCGAAGGCGATCGGTCCCTATTCGCAAGCGGTAAAGGCCGGCGGCTTCATATTCACGGCGGGGCAAGTGGCGTTCGACCCCGCAACCAATCAATTGGTGGATGGCGACGTCGCGCAGCAAACCGCGCGCGTGCTGGAGAACTTGAAAGCGATCGTCGAGGCCGCGGGATCGTCGCTCGACCGCGCGGTGAAAGCCACCGTCTATTTAAAGGAAATGAACGATTTCGCGCCGATGAACGAAGTGTACGGCAAGTATTTCGCAAACAATCCTCCAGCAAGATCGACGGTCGAAGCCGCGCGCCTGCCGCGGGACGTTCGTGTGGAAATCGACCTGATCGTGCTAGCGTGACCTCGGCATGAAAGCGCCGATCGCATTCCGCGAAAGTCCCTACTTTGCGTAAAAAATCTCTTTCCCGCGAAGGCCCTCGTGAGAATGGCGTAGAGGTAAGGTGCTAGCCGGCGGACGCCGCAACTCATCCGGCACGAAATCGCCCATTTGTCCCTTCCCGGGCGTGACGCCGCCATCGGCGAGCAGTAGCGCTCCGGTGATGTAGCTCGCTTCGTCTGAAGCGAGAAATGCGAAGACATTAGCGATCTCTTCCGGGGTGGCGCGCCGGCCCATCGGCACGGTGCCGTCGATTGTGTCTTGAATTTCCTGGCTGAGTGGACCGCCGGGCCCGCGCGTCCAAGCCGTGTCAACGGCGCCAGGGCAAACGCAGTTAGCGCGCACGCCATGCTTGGCTTGTTCGAGCGCGACTCCTTTGGCGAAAGCGTGCAGAAAACTCTTGCTGGCGCCGTAGGGAGTCATGTTAGCCGAACCATTGAAGCCTGCCTCGGAACCAGTGAACAGGATATTGCCGCGGGTTTTGTGCAGATGCGGAATCGCAAATTTGGTCATCAGAAACGCGGTGCGGATATTGGCTCGAATGGTGCGGTCGAAATCCTCGACACGATACGCGTCCGTTTCAGCGTTGGCGATGAAGATTCCGGCGTTGTTCACGAGCACGTCGATACGGCCAAAGCGCCGGACCGCGGCTTCGACGCACCTGAGCGCCTGTGCTTCCTCGGATAGATCGCCCAAGAACGCTTCCGCTTGGCCGCCGTTCGCCGCGATAGCTGCGGCCACGTCTTGCACCGGGTCATTAGGAAGGCCAGCCAGCAAAATCCGCGCTCCTTCGCGCGAGAACTTATGCGCGATGGCTTCGCCGATTCCAGTCCCTGCACCGGTAACGATCGCTATTTTGTCCTTCAGCCGCATGTTCCCCCCCGGGAATCCGCAATGATTCCGGCTGATGATACACGGCTACAGACAAAACGACGCAGCTCGGAAATTAGTGCGCGCCCTGAGGCTGAGCCGCAGGAGGTCCCGGATCTAGGTGGAGAGAACCTGAAGGCGCCGCGGAATTAGCGGGCAGAGAAGAATTGGAGGTAAACGTGATCGTTCCCGATATTCGACCGATTCGGCGGGCGGTAAGCGCACCAATGATGTCGTATTCACTGCCCTCCGTATCAATCTTCAGGTACTGGCAGAATTCGATCCCAGACTCGTCCAGAACATCCTCGAGCGTGCGGACTGAGACTTTCACGTCGACCGTGCGGCCTCGAGTTTCCAGCCGGTGAAGCGAGCTCCACGCTACGTTGTCGTCGGAATGCAGCACGGCTTCCCCTCGTTCGCTTCCGACGGCGCAGCAGAGCGTCTGAATGCTTGCGTATCCTGGATTCAGTGCGGAGTTAATCTCGAGCTGTCGAAAGCTGTCAGGTTCGGGTTTGACGGCGACAACTCGGCCTCGCGGGCCAACACGCTGCGCGGCGAACACCGCGAATCCGCCCACATTCGCTCCAATATCGACCACCGTTGCACCCTCGTCCAGCCTCTGTCCCAGACGTAAGTAGTCGGACCGCAGCATCGTTTCCATGTAGATGTACCAATCGCCACGGCCGGGGCGGATCTCGAAGAGCGCTCCAGCCCGGCTCGCGACGCGGTACGGCTTGCGCTGCCAACCAAGCCATTCCTTCAATATCGGAGCTGGATTTCGCGTGTTACGAACCACGGTTCCCATCCACCGAAGCCGCTCTGCGATCACTGGTACCTCCGCGAATGACCATGTGGCGCCATCACCTGTTCGATGACGTGTCGGGGCTTCGCGTAACAGCACGATGGTTTGTGTAGGTGGCGCTCGTGGCGCTCAGCGAACTGCGATTCTAGGACCTGTTGGTTCCGCGGGGCCGGCAAACGGATCGTTTATCGGCGCGTTGGCGCAAAGGTTTCGCCCCTTCGGATTTCCGTGTAGCTGACCCACCCCACAGGAGCCAGTGATGTGCCCGGAGTGCGGAAGGTGTTCGGACCAACGCCAGGATGCCCAGCGTATAATCCCGGCAATGGGCAGCTTAGCCGTTCAACCGCCATCCCAAGCAACGCGCGAAAAGCGCATGGCTGCGCTTGGATCGGTCGCGTCGGCTGCTGTCCTGGTGCTTCTCAAGGCATTTCTCGCGTGGATGACGGGCAGCCTGGGCATCCTCTCCGAAGCGCTGCATTCCATGCTCGATCTTATCGCCGCCGTGATCACGTATCTGTCCGTTCGCGTAGCGGATAAACCCGCGGACGCCGAACATCTCTATGGACATGGAAAAGTGGAGAGCTTTTCGGCGTTCGTGGAAACGGGTTTGCTGCTTCTGACCGCCATATACATCATATGGGAAGCGTTCCATCGGCTGCTCTTCCGCTCCGCGGAGATTCATCCCACCGTTTCGGCCATCGTCATCCTGGCCTTGGCGATGTGCATTGACCTAGTCCGCGCGCGCGCGCTTGGGCGCGTTGCTAAAAAATATCCCAGCGAAGCGCTGGAAGCCGATGCGCTCCATTTTTCCACCGACGTGTGGAGCACGTTCGTCGTAATCCTGGGCATCACCGGCGCATGGCTCGGCATTAAGTTCGGCCTGCCGTGGCTGAGGGCGCTCGACCCGGTTGCGGCGCTGGCCGTGGCGGGAGTGATCATTTGGGTTGGGTCGCGATTGGGAAAACGCACCATCGAAGCGCTATTGGACGTGGCGCCGATCGGGTTGCGCGAGCGGATCGTCAGCGCCGTCGATGAAACGGAGGGCGTTCTGCAGACCGAGCGCGTGCGTGTTCGCCGCGCAGGGCAGCGTTATTTCGTGGACGTAACCGTCAGCGTGCCGCGCACCGCCAGCCTCGAGCAAGCGCACGCGGCGAGCGAAGCTGTGGAGCGCAACATTGAGCAAATCATTCCTGCGGATGTGGTCGTTCATGTGGAGCCGCGCGCGCCCAGCGGTGAGCATCTCTTCGATACGATTCGCGCCATCGCGCAGCGCCGTGGGCTGCCGGTCCATGAGCTTTCCGCGCACCAATACGACGGCCGCCTATTCGTCGAGTTGCACTTGGAAGTGGACGAGCACGCCAGCCTCAGCGAAGCGCATTGGCGCGCCACGGAACTCGAAGAAGAAATTCAGCGTGTCACCC
>JASHWB010000380.1 GCA_030044295.1 Candidatus Acidiferrales bacterium | reverse complement strand
CTCTACTGCGACCGAGCTATTTTGGCACAGCCAAGGCCGGGAAACATGAGCGTGATTTGTTGCGGCGCGCCAGCGGCCGTGACGCTGACAGGCGGCGCATCGATGCGCGCAGGGATGGCGCAGGAGGGCGAACTGCGGCGTGTTGCTCCGCCCAGGCGGGCAGGAATGCGCTGAGGCACGAGATTCTGCCAGGCGGAGATGGTGTAGCGCGCCGATTCGAGCAAACTGAATTCGTAGAGACCGGGCGCGATAAGGCGAGCGGCAGGATTATCACCATGATCCGCTTGGGCCATGACGGTGACCGTTCCGAGCGGACGCGCGCCAGTCCATTTCACGCGCACACGAAGGCGGCGCGTGGGGATGCCATTCGTAAGCTTCAGCTTGAGGTTCAGGAGGCGCTCGCCTTCGCGGAGGATGATTGGGTTCGCGTCGGCAAGGTCGCGGACGCCGGGATAAAAAGTGCGGGGAAACGGCGAATTGGGATTGAGGCTGTTCGTGCGATTGAAGACGAGAAGGTAGCGGCCACGGCCGACGTGGTCAAAAACAAAGGCGCCTTGAGAGCCTTGGAAGCTCCAGTAGCCGGGGCGGTCCGCGGTGTAATGACCAGCGCGAAAGAGCTCGACAGAAGCGAGCGGAAGGGGTTTGCCATCGGGGCCGAGAACGCTGCCACGAATTTCGCCGGTGGGAAGCGCGTCCACATCATATTCGTAGCAGGCGCCAGCGGGGATGGTAAACGGAGTGAGACCACTGGCGCGATTGCGGTCTGTGAGCTCCATGTTCGCTGGAACATGCGCGGAGAACAAATAGGTGCCGGCGTGAACATCGTAGAGCGAGTACACACCTTCGGCATTGGTTCCGGTCTCGAAGCGATCCCAACGCGAGCGGAGATGGATGCTGACGTGCGAGAGCGGTGGATCGGGGTCGTCAGGCGGATCGAGAAACGGCGGATCAACCTGGCGAACGATGCCGAAGACAGAAGCGACGTGCTGACCGTCACGCATGGCGCGAAGCTGGGGGATCAAAGCGCGAGCGTCAGCGGCAGTGCGCGTGCCGTCACAAATAGTGGAATAGAGGCGGCCGTCGGTGCCTTCATGGGTGAAGACGAGATACTCACCGCCGCTTTTGAAGCGATAGCCGCAGTCGCCATCGTCGCCGCCGGTGAAAACGTCGATCGTGGATGCGACAGGACCGGCGAAACGTTCGTCGATGTGGAAGCGGTAGCGAAAGATCGGAGTGGAGGAGCCGTCCGATTGCGAATCGGCAGACGAAGAGGCATCGGTTGCAGAAGGTCCCGAGGCGGCGGATGAAGCCGACGATGGAACGGCGTAGATGCCGGTGACGGTGCCGAGAAAAACGACGCCGTCCGTCGAGAGGCCCTGGCATTTACCGGGAGCGGATTGCGAGCAAGTGCAGGCGAAGACGAGGGCGGGGAATCCAAATAAACACAAAAATACGGAAGCACACCAACGCAAAATCATCGCGACAATCCTACATGCTTTCGCCTGCGGAGCGAAACTAGAATTGGAGCAATCGGCGGGCCAAGGTCAGAAGGGCGTCATGCTAAACTTGATAGGGTTAAGTGGCTACGTTTCGAGCGTTCAGACGAGTACCGAACGTACCGAACGGGATACGGCATGGGCAACAATGCAGAACGCGCCGAGATTTATGCGCAAGAATTTCCGGTGCGCGATGGGGCAATTGCCGCGACCTTCGGACGCCCCAAGGTAGCCGTGTACCGCTTCAAATGCCTGTATCCGACCCGCTGAACGCACTCCGAAAGAGAGGCGCGAAAGTTGGCCGTCGCTGAGTACGCTGTGCTCGCCGTCGCAGCAATTCCCTTCGTCTACTACCTGCTGGTCTTGTTCTGCACGGCGGATTATTTCCGCACCGCGCGAACGGAGCCGCCCACGAGCGGAGATTTCACACCGGCCGTAAGCATCCTGAGGCCGGTGAAGGGCCTCGACATCGGCGCCTACGAGAACTACGCGAGCTTTTGCAGATTGGATTATCCGGAATACGAAATGGTGTTTTGCGTCGATGGCGACGATCCCTCGCTGCCGGTAATCGAAAAGCTGCGACGCGATTTTCCGGAGCAGAAAATTCGCGTGCTGATCGGGTCCGGGCGGAACGCGATCAACGACAAAGTGGCACGGCTGGTGCGGCTAACGAACGAGGCGAAATACGACCTCTTCGTGATTACGGACAGCGACGTGCGCGTGCGGCAAGATTATCTGCGCACCGTGGTGGCGCCGTTTCGAGACGAACGCGTGGGCGCTGCGACGTGCTTATACGCTTCGGCACACGTGCGCAGCTTGGCTGAGCGGCTGCAGTCGATCGGAATGACTTCGGATTTCTTTGCGAGCGTGATGGTGGCCTGCAAGCTGGACGGCGTGAACTTCACGTTCGGGCAGACGATAGTGACCACGCGCAAGGCGGTGCAAAGCTGGGGCGGATATCCCGTACTGGAGGACCGACCGGCGGACGATCTATACGTGGGGAAATTGGCGGGGGAACAGGGATTCGAGGTCAAGCTGCTGCCGTATGTGGTCGAGACGGTGGCGGACTTCGGATCATTCGGCGAATTGATGCACAAGAGGCTGCGGTGGGCAACGGTGCAGCGGCTGATGCGTCCGTGGGGACACATGGGCCTGATCTTCACGTTCGGATTGCCGTGGGCGATCACAGCGGCCGTTACAGTCCCTACGACAGCGGTCATTGCAGGATATTTTGGCGGCTATGCCGCATGCCGCGTGGCCATGGCGGCGATGATCGGCAGCTGGGGAATGAAGCAGCACGGAACCTGGAAAAAAATTCCACTCATTCCAGTATGGGATCTGACGGCGTTTGCAATTTGGCTGGTGAGTTTTACGCGGCGAACAATTCGCTGGCGCGGAGTGGATTACTTGATGCGCGACGGCAAATTCGTGTCCGCCACGCCTGCTGGAGCCAAAGGCGCGTCGATCGATACGGAAAAGGCAGCTGGGACGTAGTCGCGGCGTTCAATCGAACGAGTCGCTGTTACTCGTACGAGGATTGGAGTTTCAAAGCCGTTTGTCTATCTCGTTCGACCAGCGGAGCTCCCGCCCCCTCCACCGCTGGACCGCCCACCGCCGCTGCTGCCACCGAAGCTGCGTCCGCCGCCACCGGAGTAACCTCCACCGCCGCTTGACCGCCCTCCGCCGGAGGATCGGCCGCCACCACCGCTATAAGCGCGGCTGCTTCCGCGAGTAGAGCCGTATCTATTCCCGCTGGATCGCCCGGCCGCCGCCGGATTGCCAGAGGAGCCGGTCCGCATCGGCAGGCCGCTGCTGGCGATGCTGGAATTCGTTACTTTGATCCCACTCCATACGGTCCAGCGCACCGAGCTGGGTACTCGATAGTCGAGTTTTGCAAGCACTGTGGACTTGCCGGCTGATTTGGAAAGTGAAGCGTCAGGCGACACGAAGCTGTCTTTCTTGTAGTCGTATGTTATTGGCTCGACCTTCGGTGGAGTGGCGACTGCTGAAGAGCTTGCGGGCGCAGCAACGTCGGCCAGCACGCGGCCCTCAATCACCGGCCGTTGCGCAGGCGTGAGGGCTGAGGAGATCTGCACATAGTTTTTCGGCGGATCTTGCAGCGTCTGGACGTTCTTTGAAGAGCTTACGTCCACCAGTTTGGCGGGCTGGTCGGCTTTCCCGCCGGGGACGAAGAGCCCGTACTTTAGATTGATCGGCTTCTGGCCCGCTTTGTCGCGTGGATCTAATGGCACGAACCCGGTCTTATTGCCAACGTGCACCCACCGTATGGGAGGATGGTGACGAGGATGCTTCCGCTTTTGTAAAACCAGAACGAAATTGCCGCCGTTGTTGTTAGCGGTGTGGATCCACATGCCGGCGCGGCATGTCTCCCAATCCCAATATTGATCGCTTGTAACAGTCTGCTGGATTGGGATCCATTTGCGCTTTTTCGGGTCCCACTTCTCGTATCCCTCTAAAGTAGCGCATGGATCAAGGTAGTCCTGGAACGGGCGTACGAGCTGCTTCGGATTCTTGCCGGGAGGTACTGGGTTCGGCTGAATCGGGGATGTAGAGGAACCCTGCGTCTGCTGGGCGGCAGGCGGCGCTTGTGCGGCATCTTGGGCGGCCGACGCAACCGCCTGATTTGGCTCCCAGCAGGTCCCGTAAGGCGCGCAGGGAGAGAAAGCGCCGGTCTTGTAAAGCTCGATGAGTCCCGGGACAGGAACCGTGAGACCAGAAGCCTTGAGGGCAGCTTGCATATCCGTCTGGCGCGCGGCCACCTGACTTTTGACCCATTGATCCCAGCTATCGGGAGGCTTAATTTCCGAGGCTGCGGCAACGTGCATCGACGTCGGCGTATATGTAACGGATTGCCCGGCGCGGAGTGGCTGTGCTGATGTTCCTCCTTCGCTTTTCGTCGAGGTATCTTCTTGTGGCGTGACAACCATTCCGTCGACGTAGCTGTCTACTCGCAGGAAGTCCGCTTGTGGGTAGGTGAGCGAGATATTGTTCCCGCTGGGAGTCCCCATCATTAGAGTGCCGCCCGGCAGCGGTTGAGCGTCTATCGTAGCGGTGCCGCTGATTAACTGGACCGTCGTGTCGGGCACGCCATCAACCGAATTAAGACTCTCGAAAAGGAGAGTGGAATTATCAGCAAGATAAATCACGGAGTTATCTTCCAGTTCGATTTCGGCGCGGCCGGTGCCGGTGGTGATCGCGCAGCCCTGCTCCAGGGTAATACCGGGCTGCGCCTGCACCCAGTTCTGACCGATTGCGCCCTTGCCGTCAGGCGGGGCGAGGCGAACGTCGCCCTGAACGTATGCAAGGCGAACGATCTCAGGCTCGATATAGCTCGGGCTCGACGCGGACGTGGTGCTCCCCGCAGTGGCCGGCTGCGCAGGTGGACTTGATGTTTGCGTTGCAGAAACACCGTTCGTGGCGGGAACAAGCGCCGAAAGCAGAAGAAACGGGAATAAGGTACCCCACCGCGAGGAAGCGCTCATTGAAAACCTCGAAAATGACGTTTGGGTCCCGTTCATACGACGCACGAGGGGGTTAACAGGTTTCAAAGTGGCGTTTGACTATATACCTGGAAGGAGCGGAGAACGAAAGACTCCCTGTGGGACCAGGCGCGCAAAAGGACCGAGTGGATTATTTGAGACGCGACAGGAAGTCCGCGAGGGCCGGTCACATGAAAAGAAGGGGGCCAGTCCCCGACGGTTGCACCGAGGACTGGCTCCCCCTGTGATTACGCGTACAAGCTCAAGGCCCAAGCTACTTCTTGGCCACGAGAACCGGAACGCTTTGAGCACGCCGAGCCTCTTCGGCATCGCGGCCGTGCATGCGGTTTGCGGGATAAATGAACGTCTCGTCGAGCTCTTTTATTTGCAACGAATCGACAACGCGTTCGGCTCCGCGCGTACCAATTTTCAGTGCGCTCTCGCCTGTGCAGTGGCCCTGGCGAATGCTTGCCGGCTCGAGTGCGACGTGCTTGAAGCTCTTGGCGTCTTCGATCACGATCAGCGACGCGGTACCTTCGTCGAACGTGAGTAGGTAATCGCCGGGCGGAAGGACTGCCCGCCCCCAGTGGACCTGATACGGCAGGGTGAACCTGCCCTGAAATGCCTCCGGGGAGGCGGTGGATTGGGCCTTTGCTGTTCCACCGAGCAAGCCAACGCCCAGAAGCCCTGCGGTTAGCAGCGCGAGCAGAACTGTGTTTCGCTTGATTCTCATGATCGTGTCCTCCTGTCGATTGGCCGGCGTGCCTCGGAAACCTGGTTACGCTTCGCTATCGGCCTTCACTTCCTAAACCGAGAACGGAGCGAAAACCGGCTCATGGATTTTTCAAAATGTTCCGGGGAGCGGGTGGACGCGGCCGACCAGGAAACCCCAAAGCCGGTCTGCACTTCCTTTACTTCGTGTTATTTCAGGAGTTATGCTCTCGGCAGACACCTCGGCAGGCCTAATCGCTGGGAGCGCAGAAATGTGCCCCGATTCATCGGCGCAGATCACCAGGCTTCTCGATAACTGGCAGCATGGCGACCAGGAAGCGCGGGACGAGCTAATTCCCCTGGTTTACCGAGAGTTGCGCAGGCTGGCCCGGCATCGCCTCGCGGGACAACGTCCCGATCACACGCTGCAAAGCGCTGCACTGGTCAATGAAGCTTACCTGCGGATGGTCCAGCAGAAACCCCCACAGTGGCAGAACCGGGCGCACTTTTTCGGAGTCGCCGCCCAGATGATGCGAAACATCCTGGTGGACTACGCGCGAAATCGCCTGGCCGCGAAACGAGGTGGCGGCGCTCCGCGCCTCACACTCGACACGGATGTCGCACCCGCCAGCCAGCCACCGATCGATTTGGTGGCACTCGATGACGCGTTGAATAAGCTCGCAACGCTCGACGCGAAGCAAAGCCGTTTGGTTGAATTGCGCTTTTTCGCAGGACTCTCTATTGAAGAAACTGCCGCGGTGATCGGCGTGTCTCCGGCTACGGTGAAACGCGAATGGGCTACCGCGCGGGCGTGGCTGCAACGTGAATTGAGGAAGGCGGCGGGGAAATGACTCCGGAGCAGTGGCACGAAGTAAAGAAGGTGCTTGCGGCAGCGCTGGAGCGCGCGCCGGAGCAGCGGAGCGCTTACCTCGATGAGGCTTGCACCGATCCGATTCTGCGCCGTGAAGTGGAATCGCTGATCGAAGCGCGAGAAAAGAGCGCCAGTAACTTTCTGGAGCCAGTCGCACTCACGGATGAGAGGCTTACGAGTGGCAGCAGGCTGGGTTCGTACACGATTCTCGATCGAATCGGCGTGGGCGGGATGGGGGAAGTTTATCGGGCCCATGACGCAAGGCTCCGGCGCGACGTGGCGATTAAAGTGCTGCCTGCGGCGTACACGAGCGATACCGGACGGCTTGCTCGCTTTCAGCGGGAAGCGCGACTGCTGGCTTCCCTAAATCACCCGAACATCGCGGCGATCTACGGGCTCGAAGAGGCCGATAAAACGCATGCGTTGGTTATGGAACTCGTGCAAGGCCCGACGCTCGCCGAACGGATCCGCCAGAATCCGATTCCCATTGGCGAAGCGCTTCCGATTGCAAAGCAGATCGCCGACGCGTTGGAATACGCTCACGAGCGCGGGGTCGTCCATCGGGATCTGAAACCGGCCAACATCAAAATTGCGCGCGACGACTCGGTGAAAGTTCTCGATTTCGGCCTCGCCAAAGCCGTTCACGGCGAGGCCGATGCTACCAATATCGGCGACTCAGTCACCGCCAGCCAGATGCCGACCGAATCGGGAGTTTTGCTCGGAACGGCGGCGTATATGTCGCCGGAGCAAGCGAAAGGCAAACCGGTGGACCGCCGTGCGGACATTTGGGCGTTCGGCTGCGTGCTCTATGAAATGCTGACGGCAAAGAAGGCGTTCCCCGGTTCCACGGCGACGGAGGCTCTAGCCGCGGCATTGGCAAGAGATCCGGACTGGTCGCAGCTACCCGCAGCGACACCGATGCGCGTTCGCGTACTCTTGCAGCGATGCCTCCAGAAAGACCCGAAACAGCGTTTGCGCGATATCGGCGACGCGCGCATTTCACTCGATGAAGCGCTTTCTGGCGCACCAGAGGCGGCATTACCGGCCGTCGATCATGCGGCTCGGCAACGCTGGCTGTGGGTCGTTTCGGGAGTTGCTGCCATCCTTGCCGTGGCCACGGTTTATCTGGCGCTTGCGCGCGTTCGCCAACGGCCACATGAGGCTGATGCCGTGCGTTTTGGGATTGATCTGCCAGGGAACGTCTCGCCGAACAGCTATCTCGGACTGTCACCGGACGGCCGCAAGCTGGCATTTGTCGGAAGGAGTGAGGACGGGCAGAGCCG
>JASHWB010000379.1 GCA_030044295.1 Candidatus Acidiferrales bacterium | reverse complement strand
AAGCCACCGCGATGAAAGATTCGCTATCGTCGTCCGATACAGAAACCGAAACGGTTACTACACGCCTTTCGACCTCCACCGGCTCCTCGCCGCAAACAAGCGGCTCGAAAGAGCATTGGCCACAACCGAAGACGGTGCGGCATTTCGCGAGCCAAGTAAACGCCGTTGCGACGCGAGTCTTGAACGGAACAATCGATATGGATCAGGCGCGCATTTTCGCGAACCTTAGCCGCGTGCTGGCGCAAACCATTTCCGTCGAAGTAACGAAGGCTCGCTTCTTGAAACAAACGCCGGACCTCTCCATCGACGACTATCAAACCGACAACGAAGATGCCGACTAGACGCATTTCATTCGCCAACTTCAACCGCCGTCTGATTCTGGCCGGTGGCCGCGAACAGACCGGGCCTGCCGCGCTTCGGCGCGCCTCCGGCATCGCGCCCGAATGTACTTCATCGATTCTCTCGCGTTGGGGCAGCAACTTGCTCTATTCCGGCATCAACGCCATCCAACTCTATTACTGGAACGGCACGCGCTACGCCTACGACGGCGCGAACCTTTACGCCAACGGCTCAATCATCAAGACTGGCTTTAACGGCTCGCGACTGTGCTTTAACTCGGCACCACCTCAAGGCGGCCTGAACGACTACCTGTTCATCAACGGCGGCGGAATCACGCCGTTCAAAATCGACCCGTCGGGCAACGTCACGAATTGGGGAATTGTCGCGCCGCCCAACGCGATGCAGGCTAACAACAACGCGCCCGATCAGACTACTATCGATACTTTCGATTCGAGTTCGACGAATTGGACCCCGACCAATGCGGCCGTCTCCAATAACAACAGCGAATATCAGACCGGCACCGGCTCGCTGGAAGTAAATCCGTCGGCCGGACCGTGGCGGATCGTCAACACCGCGATTGCGCCCTTAAACCTCGGCTCCTATTCCGGCGGCGACATTTCGCTCGCTACCGACGTGATCCAGTTCTGGCTGTATTTTAACGGCACCTTCAACTCCACCTGGTTGCAACTGGATTTCGATGTTGACGACGGCACCTTCAAGAAGAACTGGTACACCTATGCCATCGGACTCATCTCGGCGAACTCCTCCAATCCCAACGTCACCGTTCGCCATGACGTGAACGAGACGCTTTCGTTCCAGCAAAATCAATGGCAACTGATCACGATCCCGAAGAGCGCGTTCATCCGGCGCGGCGAAGCGTACCAGTACGACTGGTTCAACGTGCAGGCAATTCGCTTCTCCGGCGGCAACTTCACGTCCTACGCGCTGCTCGACAATTTCGTCCTGAGCGGCGGATGCGCGATGGGCGCGGGACCGGCGGTCGGACAGGGGGGTTCGGAATACGACTATTACGTGGTCTATCGGAACCTCAACACCGGCAGTCAGTCGAATCCGAATCCCGCCGCAGTCAAGGTCTTCGCCGTACAGGATAATTCGGTTCAGTTATCGCAAATTCCGATTTCCTCCGACCCGCAAGTGACGGCGCGCGATCTTTATCGAACGCAAGCGACCGCCGATGCATCGCCGGGGACTCCTTACTATCTGGATACGATCTACGACAACACCACCACGAGCTATAAGGACGTGTACTCGGACGAGTCCTATCGTCTGGCGACAACGCCGTGGGAGCCGACCGTGGCGGTCCCCCCCAACACCGGCGCTCCATACTATGTCGATGCGGGCAACGGCTACTATTTCAAACTGACTACTAACGGAACTACTGGCTCGTCCCCGCCGACGTGGGTGATTCCGACGACCGAATGGTCGGCGATCTCCACCTTTCTTTTGGGCGAGACCATCGCACCGCTCAAAGCCAACGGGCAATTCTGGATCGTCACAACGCCCGGCGTGAGTGGCATCTTTCAGCCGAATTGGGCCGCGTTCGCGACTCCCGGTGACACCATCACCGACGGCACCGTGGTCTGGACGAACCAAGGAACGAAGACTACGACGGACAACACAGCGGTCTGGACCTTTCAAGGCATCAATTCGACCCCGACCCTTTCCAACGAAGCGATTGACCTCGACAACGCGCCGCCGCAATCGACCTACGGATTTGCGTACTTCAACCCCGATGACAACTGCATGTACTGGACGCTCGACAGCGCCGCATACGGCGTGGTGTATCAAAGCCCGCCTGCGCAACCGGAATCCGTTGGCACTCAGTACCGCGTGAGCGGGACCGACGATCCGACGCAGGCGCTCGCCGAATACGACGGCGTGCTCTGGCTTCTGAGCAACGAGCACGCATGGTACGGACAGGGAACATTTCCCAGCGTCAAGTGGGTGCCGGTCATGGGGGCGAAAGGTACTACCCAGCCTTTCACGGTCCTTCGGGTACCCGGCGTCGGAATCATGTACTGGAACAACGACGCGTTCTACATCCTGAATTGGGGCGTCTCGAATCTGATCGGTTTCACCCAACTCGCGCCGATTTTCCGGGGGCAGGCGGAAGAAGACGTACCGGCATGGTCGTACGTGAACCCGCCGGTGTGGGCGGCACTCATCAAGGACGAAGTGCTGGTCTCGGACGGCAAAACCCTGACCTTGGCGCTCGGCTACGATGGAATTCCACAGGGCGGCGTCGATTGGCGGATTCCCGGCCCGGTCATGACCGCAGCGTATCACGATGAACAGACCGGTGAGGTACAGGCATGCTGGGGATCGAACATCTATCAGTTCGAGGTTCCCGGTGTCCTGACCGATGGCGGCACTCCGATTGCGTTCGAGATGCAGAGTTCCGGCGACATGCCTGACGCGGGCGCGGAGTTCACTACCCAGCGGATTTATCTCTCACTCAACGCGCCGCAGGACCAGCAGGTAAGCCCGACCTTGATCGTGGACGGCACTGAACTGGCGCTCCCGCCGCTCACCGGCACCGGCGCGCGCAAGACGTTCGAGTACAGCAACAAATTGTTTGGACGCCTGTTCGATGGTGTGAGGTTGAACGCGAATCTAACCGGACGAATTGAGGTTTTCAGGATTGACGTTGACGTATATCTCGGCGAACAGCAGGCGGCAGCGGCAGGATGAGCGTTGAATACGATCCGGGCCGCCACGAGGCGCTGATTATCGACTGGCGCCTCCGCCATCTCGCGAACGATCCGGCCGAACTCGATAATCTGTTTCATTCCTCGCTGCGCTC
>JASHWB010000378.1 GCA_030044295.1 Candidatus Acidiferrales bacterium | reverse complement strand
AGAGGCGGCTACTGCCAGGCGGATCAGCGGGTTTTTGCGCAGTGGCGTCAGCGGCCGCCGCTGCGACGCTGATGTTGGGCCGAGGTCGCAAACCGGTTTTGGGGCGATTATCCATTTACGCCGCCTTCACGCCTCGATACGAAGCTCCTTCCTTCACGCCTCGATGCATCGTTCGTTCACGTCCGATACGAAACCCCTTACACTTCTAGATGCGCCCTCAATCCAGCTTGGTTGCAGAATTCATTTGAGTTGCAGGCCCGGAAATCGCAGCTGCCGGACCGGAGCGAACCCTTCCAGCTGTTAATCCGAATGCTGCCGAAGCGCCCGCTTTCTTGAGGGCTCGGGAACAGGCATCAAGCGTCGCGCCAGTCGTCAATACATCATCTACCAGCAGAATGCGGAGATTGTCAATCTTCATCCCTCCGCGAGTGGCGTACGCGCCACGCACCGACTTCCAGTGCTCCGTACGGGAAAGCACCAATCGAGCGGGTCGGGGCCTAGTTCGAATCAGGAGCTTCGCATCCATGGGGAGTTTCAGGCGCCGGGCAATCGGCTTAGCAATGAGCTCCGCCTGGTTGTAGCCGCGCTCCCGCCGACGGTCCCGGTGCAGAGGAACCGGCACGACCAAGTCAGGCCGCCAGTCAGGCCCTGCCTCCAACGCGATCTGCGCCAGACGCTCAGCAAACCAATCAGCAAGCGAGGTGACCTGCTCATATTTGAGCAGCAGAATCGCTTCAGAAAGCGCGCGATTGTAAACGGCGAAGCTGCGCGCGCGATCAAAGGCGAAGAAATTTGCGCGGCAGAGGCGGCAGCGCAATTCGACGGTCGCGGATGAATTCGTGGATTGCTCCCCATGCATCAAGGGCTTCACGAGCGGTCGTCCGCAGCAAGAGCAGACTGGTTCGCGAATGCGTTCCAGGCTGTCCAGGCACGGACCGCATACAGGAACACGGCTGACGCTCGTAAGTGTTTCGCCGCAAATCGCGCAAGGCGCGGGAAAGAGCACCGAAGCGAGCGAATCGATGACACTTTTGATGATCACGGCGTCAAATTTCGCAAGAGACGCTACCCGAAGCTGTCGGCAACAGGAAGATGGGGAAAAACAGGTTGGGATTCCGTAGTTCTACGGATGCAGCGGGTGTCACTCTATGAAAGGCATGCGGCGATGCCGTGAACAGGCGAACCGGCTAGGTACTCATCGAGCGGAGCTTACGAGCTGGCTTGGAAATTGCGCAAACTCAGCTAGAAGCGCTGCCGACGGAATCGCGTGTGCGGGCAAAGATCGCGATTTCGTTGTTTTCGACCGCGCCTAAGTGTCGGGGAAATCAGAACCAGTCAGAGCTGGCCGCGTTCCTGCTTCTCTTGGCAGTTGATGCAGTAGCGAGTCCACGGCACAGCTTCCAGGCGCTTTTGCTGCAATTCCTGCTCGCAGGAAGCGCACTGGCCGAAGGATTCCTCCTTGATGCGACGCAGCGCGTCGTCCACCAACTGAAGGAGCGCACGGTCGTTGTGCGTCTGGCCAAAGAGAAATTCTTTGGTGTACGAGTTTGCAGCCTTGTCGGCCAGATCCACTGTGGGATCTTCGTCTGCCTCGCGGCCCTCCTGCTCGGTCCGAGCGATGGCGCGGAGTAGCTCCTCGCGCCGGGCCTGCAATTTCTTTTTGTAATAATCGAGACGCTTCTTGTCCATGACCCAGGTCCTAAGGCGGGGGCAAAACCCTCGCTCAAATCAGGCCATTCTAACAACGAGCCTGACCCTTGTCAAACCAGTACCGAGAGCAACGATTTTCCCGCGACCAACGCCTTCAGCACCGCAAACTAGATGCTTGGGCATCCCAAAAGGATTCTATCAAGCCGCCGGATTACGCACTCGCTCGCGCGAGGGTAGAAGCAAATGCAAGGCAATCGCCGCGACAACCAGTACAGCAAAAGCCATCGCGCTTCCCTCCGGCCCAACCGATCCGCCCGTTAGCCACACGGGACCGCGGAAATCTGAGTGCAGAAAATGGCCCGCGGCCGGCACTCCGCTATCGCGGACCGAGTAAAAGTAGGTCTCGCCCCAATCCCACGCCGCATGTAAACCGATCGCGAACCAGATACTTCCTGTGCGCCAAAGCGTGAAAGCAGCCAGCAGGCCAAAACAGCCCGCCATCATCACTCCATACGCGCGTTCTCCCGGATTCGAGAGGTGAATGACTCCAAAGACCGCAGCGAGAACCGCCGCGGCCGGCCAAAATCCCGTTGTCAGCTGCAGTGTGGACTGCAAGTATCCCCGGAAAGCAAACTCTTCGAACATCGCGACGCCGATGAACGCAGCAAAATAGAACAGCGCGTAGCGCAGCGCGGCGAGCCCTCGCAGATCGACTCCGTTGACCGAATAACCGTGGAGGATGGCTATCAGGCCCATTAAGAGGCTGATCATCGCGAAGCCGAATAGGGCACCTTGCCAGAACCGCTTTCCAAAAGCGGCTCTGCCGGGAAGCCCATAGTCCACGAATGGCCGGCTTTCGACGCGCGACATCACCAAACCGGCAAGCAGGGCGGCCGCTGCGAGAATGCCCTCCGAAAAGAGGACAAGAGCCGGCGTCAGCACAACGTGCCCCGGCGCAGCGGTGCGCTGCAGCATCGCCCGAACGCTTGGGATCCATAGAATTAAAGCCGACAGAAGACTTGAGAAGACAAACCATAGGGATGCCGCGAATGCCAACCGCCAGCCCACCCGCAACCCCTCCGGGCCGAGAAACACGCGGGTCATAGGATGTTCGTGCGAGGGACCTCGTCCGGGACGGCGAGAAGGCGGATTGGCCCTGCCGGAGCTATGCTCAAAGTTCATGACTGCAGCCGAGCGCGCAAGGCCCGGCCAGCCATTCGCTTGCAATCCCATTCGCGAATAGACATTCGTTGAAAATACGCTGCCGCCAGAAAAACCGAAAGACGAATCTGGGGCTTGGATCCAGTCCCCGGGTGCGCGGCGCCACTCCCATCGGCAAAAATGGTGGAATTCGAGCGGCAGCGGCGTTAAATTGATCGATTCAGGGCGAAAATGCAAAAGTCCATCGAAGAGAGCCGGCGCGAGTGGCGGAAAGCACTCTTGGTGATCGTCATTGCGATGTTTGGGGCGCTGGTCGCTAGCGTGATCGGGCTGGTTTTGTTTCATGGTCTGCCGGCAGGACGATAATCTGTCCCTCCCACGGTCGCAGCCGGAAGTAACATACTTTTAATATTTCCTTCACCGCGTCGTATTGCGCGCGCGTTACCTTCCCTTCGTCCCGTGCGAGTAGGCTCGGCTGGCTCTCGTCCTTGCTTCGTCTTGCCCTCAAGCGAAGTTACAGGTGGGGAGTGCACATCAATCGGCCGCGCTTTAATACGGCTGTAACAATTGGGCCGCATAATCGGGCTCATGTTCATGGCCCATCGTTCCAGCGGAGCCTTTCGCTCATGGTGCCCGGGGGCTCGAAGCCATCGGGGCTGTCGCACGGATCATTCCCCTTTCTATTGAGGAGGCACGATGAGAGTTTGTTTGTGGAGAGCCGCACGATCCGCACAGCGCAACCAGGAACAGGGCTCCGGCAAAACGAACACGAGTTATTCGGGACGGTTGCGCCGCAGCGTGGCCTTGGCCATAGCACTCGCGCTGATCCTTTCCGCGGGCGCATTCGCGAGCGCAACTTTGACGGGCGCCGGCAGCACTTGGGTTTATCCGCTGGTAGCTAAGTGGTCGGTTGCGTACGAAGCACAAACTGGCATCGAAGTGAACTATCAATCGATTGGATCGGGGGGAGGAATAGCCCAAATAAAGGCTGGCACGGTGGCGTTCGGCGCGAGCGACATGCCGCTTAAGCCTGAAGATTTGCAAAGCGCCGGGCTGATCCAGTTCCCCACTGCGGTTGCAGGGGAGGACCTAGTCTACAATCTCCCGGGAATCAAGGCGGAGCAACTGGTCCTCAGTGGTCCGCTTGTCGCGGACATCTACTTGGGGAAGATTAAGAAGTGGAGCGACCCTGCCATCGCCAAGCTAAACTCCGGCGTGAAGCTGCCGGACACGTACATCACAGTGGTGCATCGTTCCGATGGTTCGGGAACGACTTTCACGTTCTGCGACTATTTGTCCAAAGTCAGCGCGGAATGGAAGGAAAAAGTAGGCGCCAATACCTCGGTGGCTTGGCCGACCGGCGTCGGTGGCAAAGGTAATGAGGGCGTGGCATCGTACGTACAGCGCATTCCGGGTGCGATCGGCTACGTTGAGTACGCGTACATTCTGGAGAGCCATTTGGCCGACGCGCGCATGATCAACGCGGATGGCAAGGTCGTGAGCCCCAGCCTGAAGGGCTTCCAGGATGCCTCGGCGCATGTGGATTGGACGCAGGCGCGGGACTTCTATGTGATTCTGACGGACCACTCGGGCCCGGAGACGTGGCCCATTTCAGGATGCACGTGGCAAATCCTTCGAAAAAGCGCGCCCAAAGAAACTAATCTGAACGTAATGAAGTTCTTTGATTGGGGCTTCGAGCACGGCCAGGACATGGCCAAGTCAATATCGTTCGGCCCGCTGCCGCCGAGCACGGTCAAGGCCATCAAGTCCTATTGGAAAAGCGAACTTGGCTACAGCCTCTAGAGCCGGGGCGTTACCCCGTTGATTTTTCAGAACAAGGGAAATCCATGAACGGCTCGGACGCGGCGGTTCGGGTTGATATGCGGCCGATGTCCGGGCAGCCGAAGTCGAGCAGCAGGTTCTGGCACCTGCCGGGCGACTTTCTGTTCCACCAAGCGGCTGTGCTTGCAGCGTTCTTGGCAGCGGCAGCGCTCTTCGCCACCGTCATTGCGATCGCCTACGACAGTAGGATATCTATCGAAGCGTTTGGTATTTGGAAATTTCTAAAGTCGAGCGAATGGAACCCGGTCACACAAACCTTCGGCGCATTTCCGTTCATCATCGGCACGCTGGTAAGTTCGGCAATCGCTATGATCCTTGCCGTGCCGATCAGTTTCGGAGTCGCCGTATTCATCTCTGAAATCGCGCCCGTCTGGATCAAGAAGCCCGTGGCAGGAGCCATTGAACTGCTGGCCGCCATTCCGAGCATCGTGTACGGCTTGTGGGGACTCTTGGTGTTCGCACCGGTATTCGGTCAGATGGAGCCTTGGGTCAGCCACTACCTCGGAGCTATTCCGGGGATCGGGCTGCTTTTTCAGGGCCCGCCAGTGGGGATAGGAATGCTGACGGCGGGGATTGTTTTAGCCATCATGATCCTGCCCTACATCTCATCGATAATGCGCGACGTATTCATCGCCGTGCCCGCACCGTTGCGTGAATCGTCTTACGCAATGGGAGCTACTACGTGGGAGGTGGCGTGGCAGATTATTTTGCCGTACACGCGCTCCGCGGTCATTGGCGGCGTTTTTTTGGGCCTAGGACGGGCGCTGGGCGAAACAATGGCCGTGACTTTCGTTATCGGCAACAGCAACGTGCTCTCAGCGAGCTTGCTGATGCCTAGCGCGACAATTCCGTCGGTGCTTGCGAATGAGTTCACTGAAGCGACGACCCCGCTCTATCTTTCTTCGTTGATTTACCTAGGCTTGATCCTAATCGCTGTCACCTTGGTGGTGCGGTTCCTGGCCGTGCTGCTGATACGACGTCTCGGCCGCCGGGAAGGAACAGCCACATGAAGAGCGTGGTGGCTAGGCGTCACGCCGTCGACATAGTGAGTAAGGTATTGATGGGTGTAGCGACGGTTATTGGGATCTTTTTTCTGCTCTGGATCATTTGGACGACGCTGAAATTCGGCATTTCCGGCATGCATTGGGACCTTTTTACCAAGGACACCCCACCGCCTGGCACCGATGGGTTCGGCTTGCGGAATGCCTTCGTCGGAAGCCTTATGTTGCTGGGGCTGTCGCTGCTTATTGGGGTTCCCATTGGCCTAATGGCCGGCACATGGCTGGCGGAGTATGGCTTTCATAGCCGCACCGCCAACGCCGTGCGTTTCATCAACGATATAATGCTCAGCGCGCCGTCCATAGAAATCGGGTTGTTTGCCTACGCCATCGTAGTCGCTCCGATGGGACATTTTTCCGCGCTGGCTGGCAGCGTCGCGCTGGCAGTCCTTATGATTCCGATCATCGTTCGCACGACCGACGAAATGCTCAGCCTAGTCGGCAGCGACATGCGCGAAGCTGCAATCGCATTGGGAGCACCGAATTCCGTCGTCATTACGAAGATAACTTGGAAGGCAGCGCGCGCCGGCATACTCACCGGGATATTGATCGGCTTGGCTCGAATCAGCGGGGAGACAGCCCCATTGCTCTTCACGGCCCTCAATAATCAATTCTTTTCCGGCAACTTTCTCCGGCCGATCGCGAATCTGCCGGTTGTGATTTTTCAGTTCGCGTTGAGCCCCTACGCCAATTGGCAGCAAATGGCCTGGGCCGCGGCCTTTATCACGGTGCTGTTCGTGCTCGTGATAAGCCTCTTCGCCCGGGTGGTTCTGGGAACGCAGGTGACGAAATGAGTCCTAATCAATCGCAAGGAACCTCCGCGGTCAAGATTCCGGTTCCTGCCAAGGCGGCGAGCGCCGAACGCACCGACGGTGAGCTGGAAGCCGCAGTGAAAATCGCGGTTTCAGACCTGAATTTCTACTATGGCAGATTCCACGCCATCAAGAATGTCAGCGTTCAAATTCGCGAAAATCGGGTTACGGCCTTCATCGGTCCGTCTGGCTGCGGCAAGTCAACCCTCTTGCGGATTTTGAACAGAATGTACGACCTCTATCCCGGTCAGCGAGCCGAGGGCGGTGTCACCCTGGACGGCGAAGACATCTTGGGCCCCAAGAGCCTTGCGAATCTGCGGTCTAAGGTCGGGATGGTGTTTCAGAAACCCACGCCGTTTCCAATGTCGATCTATGAAAACATCGCGTTTGGGATCCGGCTGTATGAAAGGCCGAGTCGCTCGGAAATGGACGAGCGTGTGCGGCTCGCGTTGACGAAGGCCAGCCTCTGGGACGAGGTTAAGGACAAACTTAGCCAATCCGCAGTGCGACTCTCCGGGGGCCAGCAGCAACGGTTGTGCATCGCGCGAGCGCTTGCCATAGGTCCCGAAGTGCTGTTGCTTGACGAGCCGTGTTCAGCGCTCGATCCAGTCTCGACGGCAAAGATTGAGGAGTTATGGTACGAGTTAAAGCGAAGTTGCACGCTGGTCGTAGTGACGCACAATATGCAGCAGGCTGCCCGCGCCAGCGATTACACTGCGTTCATGTTAGACGGCTCGCTTGTTGAGTTTAGCGAGACATCCAAGCTCTTTACGACGCCCACCGATCCGCGCACAGAAGCTTACATCACCGGCCGGTTCGGCTAGTTTGAAAGCGGGAGAAAACAAAGATGCGCCACTTCGACGAATTGCTCGAAGAGCTTCGCAATAAGCTCTTGGACATGAGCGCCATGGTGCAAACAGCGATTCGTGAGAGCGTGAGCTCACTGGAGTTAAGCGATGAGTCGCGGGCTCAGTCGGTGCTCCAAGGCGAGAGCGACGTCAATCGAATGGAGCTCGACGTCGACCAACTCGTGACCTCTTTGTTAGCTCTGGAGCAGCCCGTCGCCGGTGATTTGCGGTTCATCACCGCAGCGGGCAAGATTAACAACAATCTGGAGCGGATCGGAGATTTGGCCGTCAACATCGCCGAGCGGTCGGAGTCCTTGATACAGCATCCGCACGTTGCAGTTCGAACGGACATCGCTAAATTGGCCGAAATGGCAGAGGCGATGGTGAGAATGGCTTTGGATGCTTTTATTAGAAAAGATGCCGACGACGCGCGGGCCGTGCTGGTTTCGGAGCGTGCAATTAACGACCTTCGCGACGTGATCTTCAACGACCTAATCCAGCAGATGAAAAAAGACCCCAAGTCCGTGCAGGCCTGCGTCGATTTGATGTTTGCGGCGCGAAATCTGGAGCGAATTGCCGATCACGCAACAAACATCGCGGAGGCCGTTGTTTTCATGGTCGACGGCATCGATCTTCGTCACCATCACGTGCCCGTCGACGTCTAACCCACCTTCCCGGCGCTGCAAGTAATCACCGCGCGGGCAGACCGCTACTTCCAAGGCGTCGGCATGTGGTACGGAACCGTCACGATCACCGCCTCGATCTGCCGTAACTGGGCGTGATCGATTTTGAAAAGCTCGAACA
>JASHWB010000031.1 GCA_030044295.1 Candidatus Acidiferrales bacterium | reverse complement strand
AGCCAGGAGCTTATTGAGAGTTTCGAGGGAAGGTTTGGCGATCCAATCGGGCGGATGCACGCCGCGTTTCGCTTTGCTTATGAACGGCCCTTCGAGATGAATGCCAAGAACTTCCGCAGTGGGCCGCGCATCTCCAGTCAATGATTCGTGCTTGCGAATGTAGCGTGCGATGCCTTCGAGGCTGTGGCAGGTATCGTCAATTGGGGCCGTGACCGTCGTGCCGACGATCGACGTGGTGCCATGCCGCACCACAGCGGACGTGATGCGATCGAGCGAACGGGCATTGCCCTCCATCACGTCGTGTCCGCCGGCGCCATGAATGTGCAGGTCGATGAACCCAGGCACCACGGTCATTCCGCTGGCGACGAAGTCGGCCGAACCGGCGGGAATGCGTACCTCATCGCGATGGCCGATCGCCGCGATGCGGCCATCTTCAACGACGATGATGCTGTCGGTGAGCTCTTCTTCCGGCGTCAGAATGCGGCTGGCGTGCACCACCGTCGTGGACATGATTTCCCGATGCTACCCGAAATCCGGCGCAAAATCGCACGCGAGCTTTGCATCCGTTTCCGAGTCCGTTACAATCGAATGAGGCGAGGTCCACGGAGGAATTGGGAATGGCATATGACAAGCGGTACGTGGCTCAGAAGCGCCAGCGCCGCCGACGCAAGACCGCCAAAGCGAAGCTGAAGCTCTACGAGCAGGGGAAGCTGCCCCACGATAAGCTTCCGGCGCTATCGAAGAGGTTTTTGAGCCGCAAGATGCGCGCCTTAAAGCGCGCCGAGTAGGTAGCAAAAAAAACGGGCGCCCGGTTTGCACCGGACGCCCGCTTTGCTTGATTGCCGCACCCCGCCAGAGGTAGCGGCAACTCGCCTGCTAATTCCCGGATGCCTGCGCGTGCGTCGAATACGTCTTCGGCACGCTCAGATAGCCCGAGATTTTGTTCTTCCCCACCTGGTTCACCGTGAACTCCAGCGGTGCGTGGCCACTATCGGCGAAGAAATAGATCGGTTCGTCGACCGAGCGGTTTCGCTTATCGAAGCGCTGATCGTTCACGAAGAGAGACACGGTATAGAGATTCTTCTTCGGGTTCACAGTGCGGAGCTCGACCATGATATCGCCGACTTTTTCCCGGCGGTTCTTCTGGTCGATGGTGAACTCGTAGTAGTCGCGCTCTCCGAGGCGGCGGAGTTCTTCGATCTGATTGTGGTTCGTGGCAATCAGAGTTCCGAACTGTCCGCGCGTCATGTTGAGATCGTTTTTGGTCGATTCGAGGTCCGTCTTGACGCCGGAAACATCGGTACCGAGCTTGTTGACGTCGTCCACGTTTGCCTTGGTGGCAAGCGCGCCATTCACGTCGCTCTGCAGCGCGGCCAACTGCTTCGCGTCTTGTTCTTTAATCTGTTTGGCTTGGTAGCGGGCTCGGGTCAGCTCGCCTTCGGTAAGCTTCATTTTGTCCGTCACGACGCTCAGCTCTCCCTGCAGCTGCGCGTTCGTGTCTTCTGCCTTGGCCAGGCGCTGGCTCAGCATGTCTTCGTTCTGCTTCAACTGCTGCGTCTGCGATGCCAGGGACTGTGACAGTGAACTGGACCGGTTCGTGGCGGTCCAGCCAACACCAAGGGCCACCAACGAGACCACGGCCAACACCACGACGGATATGCCAATCCACCGTGGCGAGGATGCATCGTGCGTCGTTTCGTTCTGATTTTCTTCGAACATACTCTCATAGCCTCCGTGGGAAACCCCTTGCTGGCATCGGTAAATGCACGCACCGCGCCAAATGCCGGCAGGCGGCCGGGCATCTGCAAGACTTTAGATATACGGGGCTTAGGGGTGATCGGCCGATGATCAGGGCAGACCAACTACTGATCGGTGATGCAAATTTTACGCGCGGCACAGCCTTTCTTGACGAGAGGGTGTACTAGAACCATACCGCCGGGGTGGTCGGGGCCAGAAAGAGAGGGTTTTCAGCGGGCGCTAGCGCGTAAAAGTCATGCTGCGCAGGCGCGCGATGCGTTCGGTGAGAGGCGGGTGCGTGCTGAACAGCTTGGAGAACATTTCGCCCCCTGCAAGCGGCTGTACGATGCAAAGCGACGACGTGGATGGCGAAATATTCATCGGGATGTGCTGGTTATACGCGCCTAGCTTTTCCAGCGCGCTGATCAGGCCATTGGGATAGCCGACCATCTTGGCTCCGGAAGCGTCTGCCTGATATTCGCGCTGGCGCGAAATGCCGAGCTGCAACAGCATGGCGGCGAGCGGCGCGAGGATCAGCATGAGGATGGCGGTCCAGCCGCCGCCGTCGTTATCGCCATCGCCGCCGCCAAAACCTCCGAAGAACATCCCCCATCGGCCCATTTCAGCGATCCAGGTGACGGCGCCGGCTACGGTCGCTGCAATCGATGAAGTCAGGATGTCGTAGTTGCGAACGTGCGAAAGCTCGTGGGCGATTACGCCTTCGAGTTCGTCGTCGTTCATCAGCTGCATCAGACCCTGCGTTACGGCCACCGAGGCGTGATGCGGATTGCGGCCGGTGGCGAACGCATTGGGCGCCGCCTGCGGGATCAGATACAGCTTGGGGAGGGGCAGACGCGCTTTGGTCGCAAGACGCTCCATCACTTCGTACAGGCGCGGAGATTCTTCGCGGCTGATGGGAACGGCGCCGGCGGATTTCAGCGCGATTTTGTCCGAGAAGAAGTAGGCGACGCCATTCATGACGATGGCAAAGGCAAGAGCAATGGTCATGCCGCCGCGCCCGCCGAAGGCCTGACCGATGAAGAGCAGTAACAGAGTTAGGGCCGTCAGCAGAAATGCTGTTTTAAGCGTCCTCATTTGGGCATCTCCGGCGCCCTTCAGGCGGCGCCCGCCTTCAGCGTCCGAGGCTCGAATTTCATTTCGCCGGATTTGGCATCAGCATCCACCAGCACTTCGTCACCGGCTTTCACCTGGCCATCGAGCAGCCGCATCGCCAGCGGGTCTTGAATCAGGCGCTGGATGGCCCGCTTCATCGGGCGCGCGCCGTACTGCGGGTCGTAGCCCTCGCGGAAAAGCAGCGCCCTCGCGGCCGATGTGAGCTTCAGCGTCACATGCTTTTCCTCGAGCCGCTTCACGAACGAAGCCATCTGCAAATCGACGATGTGCTCGATCTGCTCCTTCCCCAGCGGGCTGAACATCACGATATCATCAATGCGGTTCAAAAACTCCGGCCGGAAGATTCCGCGCAGTGCGGCCATGGCTTCCTCGCGAGCCTTCTTCGGATCGGTAGCGGCCAGCTCAAAAATGGCCTGCGAGCCGACGTTGGATGTCATGATGATCACAGCGTTGCGGAAATCGACGGTGCGGCCTTTGCCGTCCGTCAATCGGCCGTCCTCCAGGATTTGCAGCAGCACGTTGAACACGTCGGGATGCGCCTTCTCGATTTCATCGAGCAGCACGACCGAATACGGACGGCGGCGCACCTGCTCGGTCAATTGGCCGCCCTCTTCGTAACCGACGTATCCCGGAGGCGCGCCGATCATGCGCGCCACGGAATGCTTTTCCATGTACTCGGACATGTCGAGCCGGATGATGGCGCGCTCGTCGTCGAACAAAAACTCCGCGAGCGCCCTCGCGAGTTCCGTCTTGCCAACGCCGGTTGGTCCCATGAACAGGAATGAGCCGATCGGCCGATTCGGGTCAGCCAATCCCGAGCGGCTGCGGCGAATCGCATTCGCTACGATCGCGAGTGCCGCGTCCTGGCCAACGACTCGTTGGCGCAGACGCTCCTCCATGTGAACGAGCTTTTCGATTTCGCCTTCGAGCAAACGGCCAGCGGGGATTCCGGTCCATTTGCTGACGATTTTGGCGATTTCCTCCTCGCCCACTTCTTCCTTCAATATCGAGCTGTCTTTTTGCAGTTCGGCGAGCTTGTCTTGCGCGGCCTTCAGCGCTTTTTCGGCGGCGCTCAACTTCCCATAGCGAATTTCGGCCACGCGCGAAAGGTCGCCCGCGCGCTCGTAGCGCTGCTCTTCGGCTTTCAGGCGCTCGATTTCCTCTTTTTGCTTGCAGATGCGCGCGATAGCGTCTTTTTCCGTTTGCCAGCGAGCCTTCAGGCTGTTGGACTGCTCGCGAAGCGTGCTGAGCTCCTTCTCGATTTCCGCAAGCCGCTCGCGCGAATGGGCGTCGGACTCCTTGCGCAGCGCCTGGCGCTCGATTTCAAGCTGCATGATGCGGCGCTCGATCCCGTCGATTTCCGTCGGCAGCGAATCAATTTCCATGCGCAGGCCGGCGGCTGCTTCGTCGACCAGGTCGATGGCCTTGTCCGGCAAAAACCGGTCGGTGATGTAGCGTTGCGAAAGCAACGCAGCGGCGACGATAGCCGCGTCCTTGATGCGCACGCCGTGATGCACTTCGTATCGTTCCTTCAAGCCGCGCAGGATGGCGATGGTATCTTCTACGGAAGGCTCGCCGATCGTCACCGGCTGAAAGCGCCGCTCGAGCGCCGGATCCTTTTCGATATATTTGCGATATTCATTGAGCGTGGTAGCGCCGATCGCTCGCAGCTCGCCTCGCGCCAGCGCCGGCTTGAGCATGTTGGAAGCATCCATGGAGCCTTCGGCGGCGCCGGCGCCGACGAGCGTATGCAGCTCGTCGATGAACAGGATGATCTGACCTTCGGATTCGCTCACTTCTTTAAGCACTGCCTTGAGGCGGTCTTCGAATTCGCCGCGGTATTTCGCTCCGGCAACAAGGGCGGCAAGATCGAGCGCCACAATGCGCTTCGGCTTCAAAACTTCCGGCACATCGCCAGAGATGATTCGCTGCGCGAGGCCTTCCACGATGGCGGTCTTGCCCACGCCCGGCTCGCCGATCAGCACAGGATTGTTTTTGGTGCGGCGCGCGAGAATCTGCATCACGCGGCGAATCTCTTCATCGCGGCCGATCACGGGGTCCAGCTTGCCGCGCCGCGCGAGTTCCGTCAGATCACGCGCATACTGCTCGATCGCCCGGTAGGTGGCCTCAGGATTCTGCGAAGTGACGCGGTGGCTCCCGCGAATGCTGGTCATCGCCTGGAGGATGGCGTCGTGGCTCGCGCCGTGCCGCGCCAGAATCTGCCCAGCCGGGTCCTTATCGCCCGAAGCGATTCCCAACAGGATGTGCTCGGTCGAAACGTACTCGTCCTTCAGGCGTTGCGCCTCGTCGAAGGCTCGCTCTAAAGCCTCATTAGCGGCGCGTCCAAGCGATTGCTCGGAGACGCCTGAAACCTTCGGAAGCCGGTCGATTTGCTTCTCAATCTCGGTGCTCAACGCTCCGACCGGCGCGCCCAATTTTTCGAGCAGCGGACGCACCACGCCGTCGCCCTGCGCTACTAGGGCCCAGAGCAGGTGCAGGGGCTCGATGAGCTGCTGTCCGGAACGCGCGGCCATTTCGTGCGCGCCTTGCAGCGCCTCCTGAGCCTTCACCGTAAATTTATCGAATCGCAGCATGATCAGATTTTCTCACCTTCAAAGCTGTATCGGAACCTGCAAAGGAACTGGGGCCGGAACATGCGCGGCCCCGCCCAGAGCCGGTCATTAATTGCCGTTCGCCGTGGTGATTTTCACCTGCTTCGGCTTGGACTCGGCCCGCTTTGGCATGATCACGGAGAGTACGCCGTTCTTGTAATCGGCCTTGATCGCCTCGGTATCCACCGTATTCGGCAGACTGAAGCTGCGGCTGAACGCGCCATAAGCCCGTTCCACTCGCAGATAGTTGTCCTGCTTCACGTTCTGCTCGACTTTTCGCTCGCCTCGGATGGTAAGCATGTTGTTCTCGACGTGGATGTCTATATCCTTCTCCGAGACTTCGGGCAGATCGGCCTTCAGCACCAGCTCGTTCTTCGTCTCGTAAATGTCAACGGACGGCGCCCAGGTGGTCAGCGTCGATTCGTCCGGCTGACCCCGGAAG
>JASHWB010000377.1 GCA_030044295.1 Candidatus Acidiferrales bacterium | reverse complement strand
CGCAGACGGCGCGGACGATGAATTGGGAAGGTCATTGGCGCACCCTGCCCCGTTCAGCAAAGTGTTCCTCCATTGCTTTGACGACGGCCGTGACCCCCGGTTGCGGAGATTCGAATTCCACGGGAGCTCCTGCATCGCGAATTGCGCCGGCCGTGGTCGAACCAATCGCGCCGAATGCCGAATCTTTTGCGAGTTGCGTCATGGCTTCGTTTCCGACCGTTGCCGCAAAATTCCGGAACGCCGACGGACTGCCAAAGAAAATCAAGTCAGCGCCCTCGCGGCGAATACGCGCGAGCGCAGCGTTATCCGGTGATTGTGGCACACGGGTGCGATAGGCGACAACTGATGTGACGATCGCGCCAGCCTCTCCGAGCGCGATAGAAATGCGATCTCCCGCCTCATCGCTTTGCGGCAATAGAACTTTCTGGCCGCGTGCGAGTGGCGCGAATGCGACGACGAACTCAGGTCCGGACCGAGCTTCCGAGGCGACGAAATCCGGCGCGTAGCCCTCTTTCGTGGCGGCCTCGGCGGTTGCAGCACCGAGCGCGGCAATCTTGGCGTGCCGGGGAATGGTGATGGATCTCATTGAATCGAGTTCGCGCTGGCGCTCGCGGAAAAACCGCACGGCGTTCTGGCTGGTAAACGTGATCCAGTCGAACTCGTTGAGGTGAGAAAGCGCGGCATCGAGCGGGCCGTAATCCTCTGGTGCGACGAAATCGATGCACGGGAATAAGATCACAGACGCGCCCGCATCGGTGAGGGCGCGGAATAGGGTAGGCGCTTGCTCGGGCGCGCGCGTCAAGACAATGCGCTTCCCTGCCAGCGGTTTGTCAGTAGCGGCCATGGAGTCCGCCTTACATCGCCGAAGTTCTACGAGCCCTGGCCGATAGAGCGGCCGGCCATGCGCAGAATATCGTCCGCGCCCGCCTCGATCAACGATGCGCCCAGGCGCTCGCCGACTGCGGCGGCTTCGGTTACAGGACCTTCGTCGCTCGACTGCACGTGCGCGGAACCGCGCGGCGAAAACACGGCGGCTTCGAGGTGCAATGTTTCGCCGCGTACGTGAGCTAACGCACCAAGCGGGATTTGGCAGCCGCCCTGCAGTTTGCGAAGCACGGCGCGTTCGGCACTGATGCAGGCGCGCGTCTCGGCGTGGTCGAGCGTGGCTGCGACTCTTTCCGTTTCAGCGTCGTTCACACGAGTCTCGATTCCGAGTGCGCCTTGGCCAACGGCCGGCAGCATTACTTCTTCATCCAGCACCTGTGTGATTTTTCCCTCGAGACCGAGACGATTCACGCCAGCCATGGCCAGCACGATCGCGTCAAAATCTCCGCTCTCAAGCTTTTTGATTCGGGTATCCACATTGCCGCGAAGGTCGGCGATTTCGAGGTCAGGACGACGGTGCCGCAACTGCGCCTGTCGCCGCAAGCTGCTGGTTCCGACGCGGGCGCCGTAGGGCAAAGTTTTCATCGTGCGCCCGCCGCGGGAGATCAGGCAGTCGCGAGGATCCTCGCGCTGCGTAATCGCGGGGAATGCGAGGCCGGAGGGCGTTTCAGTGGGCACGTCCTTCATGCTATGGACCGCTAAATCGATCGAGCCAGCGAGCAGCGCGTCCTCCAATTCCTTGATGAAAATCCCCTTAGCCACATTGCCGGCGCTATATTCGGGGAGCGGCTTGGTCACGGACGCGGTCTGCAGATGGTCGCCCGAGGTGCGGATGCGCACGATTTCGCATTCGACGCCGGCGGCTTCCCTCAGACGCTCGGCGACGAAGTTAGCCTGCCAGACCGCCAGCGCGCTGCCGCGCGAACCGATACGCAAACGCTTCACTCGTCTCCGTCGCCGGAATCTCCGGCTTTTCCCTTCCGGTGCTTCTCGGAAATGCCAAACAGGTGACGCAACGCGTCGAGCGCTCCCAGATGCCCGCGCATCGAGTGGGTTTTGCGCAGGCGTTCGGTTGGTTCGACGAGCAGCCGCTCGACAAGCTCCTCGGTGACCTCTGCCAGGCGCTGGCGTTCTTCCGGTGAAATCAGAGGCAATGCGGCCAGGCGCTCGCGCAGCAATTCGTCGCGGCGCCGCTGAAAATGCGCACGCAGCTCGTCAACAATCGATCCGGCGGCCAATGCGGAGCGCCACGCTTCGAATTTGGAAACGTGCTCGGCGATGATCGATTCGGCGCGTGGAATTTCGGCTTCACGGGCGCGGCGGTTCTGCTCCACGATTTCGCCAAGGTCATCCACATTGTAGAGGTACAGGCTGTAAAGTCCGGCAGCGTCTGGCGCGACGTTGCGCGGCACGCCGAGATCAACAACGAAGACCGGTTTGCCTGCGCGCGCCGCCAGCGCGGCTTCGAGCATGGGCCGCGTCAGAACTGGCTCCGAGCCGCTGACGGACGTGACGATCACATCCGGTACGGCGAGCACGGATTCGAGCGACTGCCACGGAACGGCTTTGCCGTCCATGCGCTGCGCCAGTTCTTCGGCGCGATCGAGCGACCGGTTCACGACTTGAAGCCGGCCAATGCCGCGATTGCGCAGATGCTCGACAACCTGTTCCGCCACAGCACCTGCGCCGACGATCAGGGCGGTCCGTCCGCGAAGGTTGCCGAACACTCGCTCGGCGAGCCTCACTCCAGCAAATGCCACGGACATCGGACGCGCGCCGACTTCCGTTTCGGCGCGAATCCGCTTCCCTACTTCGAGCGCGCCTTGAAACGCACGGTTCAGCACGGGTCCCGTCGAGCCATATTCCAGCGCCTGGCTGTAAGCGGTGCGGAGCTGGCCCAAAATTTCGGCTTCTCCGAGCAGCATCGAATCGAGCCCGGCAGCAACGCGGTAGAGGTGCTGAATCGCATCGCGTCCCGTCCAACGATAGAAGCGCCCGTCGAAGTCCGAGCGCGGGATGCGGTGGAAGGACGTGAGAAATTCCTCCATCGCCTCAGTCACCGCCGCTCCGGAATCACCGGGAACGCCATACAGTTCGCTGCGATTGCAAGTGGAAAGCACCACCGCTTCCTGGAGGATTCCCTGCTGTCGGAGCGAGGTCGCCGCAGCCCGTGCCTGTTCAGCAGAAAAGGCCACACGCTCGCGAAACTCCACGGGCGCGGTCCGATGATTGCAGCCGATCAGCGCGATCTGCACTTCGCCGCGCGGCGCAGCCGTCGATGGTTTCGTACTCGAAGTCGTAGAGGCCATCACAAGAACCGATGGAAAGCGGTGAAGTACATATTCACGGCTGTGTAACTGAATAGCACCACGGCAAAATTGAACGCGCAAATTCTGGCGGCGCGCGCGCCTCGCCAGCCGGAGGCACGGGAAAGCGCAAGATACGCCACGTAGATCGCAAAGATAGCCAGCGTGATCAGCACTTTGGGATCGGTCCAGATGATGGCGCCGGTCAATCGGCGTTCGTACAGGAAGCCGAGAGAAACGCCGACGATCATCGTCGACAGACCCACGTACACGCTGCTGCGCGACATGCGGTCGAGCACGTCGAGCGCTGGAAAGCGCCAGAAAGCCGCGCCCGCATGGCGCGAACGCAAGACGCGGTCCTGCAGCAGGTACACGAGGCTGAGAATGAACGAAAGCGCGAAGGCCGCGTACGCCCAAGTGTTCAGCGTTACATGCAGCGCGAAGATCGGGCCTCGGGCCGGCGATGACTGAAGGATTTTGTTGGGAGCGAACGTGGCCACCAGCGCGATCCAAACCACGAGAAGCGATGTAACCAGCGCGCCAACGGAGCGCTGCCGGTGCAGAAATTCGAGTCCAAGATATGTGACCGCTAGAAGCCAGGCGAAGAGTGACATCGAGCCATAGAGGTCGTCGTAGGGGACGGCGTGAATCCAGCGCGAGCGCTCCAGAAGCGCGAAATAATGGCAGACGATACCGCTTGCCAGCAGAAACGTCGCAAGCCGGCCGAGCCACGCGTTGGGAATGTACAAAATCCCGGCATAGCAGACGAAGCTGCCTGCATACACGGCGAGGCTCACATACGTCATGTACTGGTGCATAAAAGCCGATTCCCCGATTCGAAATTATACCGCGTATTGGCAGGCGAACACGTTCCGATTACGCCGGGCTCGATGATGTCGGCCTTCGAGGCAGGGCCGCGGATCAAGGGGGCCCGGTGCGATTTCTGTTAGAATGAATGCGAAAACCTGCGCAATGCAAACTCAAGGCGAAAACAAGCGGGAACTTTTTCTGCGCGCGTGCCGGTGCCTGCCCGCCGCGGCGGGCCAGCCCACAGAGCGCGTCCCGGTTTGGATCATGCGCCAGGCGGGACGCTATTTGCCCGACTATCAGGCGGTGCGCGCGAAGCATAGCTTCCTGGAAATCTGCAAAACCCCGGCGCTGGCGGCGGAAGTCTCGATTCAGCCGCTGCGCGTGCTGGGCGTGGACGCTGTAATCGTCTTCTCGGACATTTTGATCGTCGCTGAAGCGATGGGCCTGCCGCTGGAAGTTCCGGACTCGGGCCCCGTGCTTTCCGATCCGGTGCGCGATTCGGCGGACGTGAAGCGGCTGCGGAATTTCGACCCCGAGCGCGAGACGCGCTTTGTGGGAGATGCGATTCGAGCGATCCGCGCGGAAATCGGATCGGATGTGCCGATCGTAGGTTTTGCGGCTGCTCCCTGGACGCTGGCTTGCTACATGATCGAGGGGCAGACGCGTGGAGACGTCTCGCGTGCGAAGCGGATGCTGCGCGAAGCGCCCCAAACCATGCAGGAGTTGCTGAACCGAATCGCAGCGGCGACCGCGGATTACTTGCGCGCCCAGATTGCAGCAGGCGCGGACGCCGTGCAACTATTCGATACTTGGGCGAGCGAGCTTTCGCCGGACGAATACGCGGAATTTGAGTTGCCGGCGATCCGCTTGGTGATCGACGCGCTCGCAGGCAATCGCGCGCCACGAATTTTGTTCGCGAAAGGTTCTGCGCGGCATCTGCATAATTTGGCGAAAACTGGAGCGGACGTGCTGAGCGTGGACTGGAACACCGATCTGGCGCAAGCGCGTCGTGAGCTAGGCGACCGCATTGCCCTCCAAGGGAATGTCGATCCATCACTTTTGCTGGGCGACGCGAACCAAGTGCGGCGTGCGGCGCGCGAGGCAGTCGAGAAAACCGGCGGCTTCGGGCACGTTCTCAATCTAGGGCACGGAATTTTGCCCAATACTCCGGTGAGCAA
>JASHWB010000376.1 GCA_030044295.1 Candidatus Acidiferrales bacterium | reverse complement strand
CGCCAAAGCAGATGCCGAAGGCAAGCACAAGAAGCAAAGTGGCGGACACGGCCAGTTCGGCGTCGCCCGCATCAAGATGGAGCCTCTGCCGCGCGGGAAAGGAATCGAGTTCGTCGATGACATTTTTGGCGGTGCGATTCCGAAGAACTGGATTCCGTCAGTCGAGAAGGGCCTTCGCGACGCGGCCGAGCGCGGCTATCTGGCGGGCTTTCCGGTGGTCGATTTTCGCGCGACGCTATACGACGGAAAATATCATGACGTGGATTCGTCCGATATCGCGTTCAAAATCGCTGGCTCGCTCGCTTTTCGCGAAGCGATGAAGCAGGCGCGTCCCGCGCTGCTCGAGCCGGTGATGAATGTCGAAGTGTACGCTCCGGAGCAGTACTCGGGCGATCTGATGGGCAACCTGAGCGGGCGCCGCGGAAAAATCAGCGGCAGTGAATCGCGCGCAGGAAGCGTCGTCGTGAAAGCTCTGGTGCCTCTGTCGGAGATGCTCAGTTACGCGAACGAACTGATTTCGCTCACCCAGGGCCGCGGCAGCTACTCGATGGAATTCTCCCATTACGATTACGTGCCGCAGGAAATCGCTGAAAAAGTAATTGCGGCGCACAAGCCTCATCATGCGGGAGAGGAATCGGGCGAAGCGGCTACAGCTTGAGCTTCTTCAGCAAACTGCGGGTCTGTCCAGCATTCTTCCCGGTGTCTGCGGCAGTCGCCCGGGATTGACCGCCCGGCGACGGAGCGAATGCGTGGCATCCTACGCCGTAGCACGGCCCCGTGGCGTGCACGCATCCGCCAAGGCAGACGGCCAGGAACAGTACGAGCGAAAAACCAACGCCAATTTTCATGGCTTGCCCCTTTCGAAGCGCGCGGACGGCGCAAAAGCTCTGAGCATCCTTCCATCGATCTTTGCATACGGTCGACAACTGGCCGACTGCTTTTCACGCGAACGCTCCTGCGAAGGCAATGGAAAGTAAGGCGAACAATAGAACGAAGCCAAAAGTTTCGATGCGGAACACTGCCGAAATGCCACACTAGGCTGTGACATGAGCTTGTGGCCGCCTCCGGCGAACACCTGAAATCGGAACCGCTGATGGATAAATCGACATCTTTCAGCAGGAACTTAGACCTGGGACCGAACGGAAGGGCGGTATAGGCGGGACTTAATGGCTCGAGCGATCGAAGATTACGCGATGATCGGCAATTGTCAGGCGGCGGCGCTCGTGGCCCGGGACGGCTCTATCGACTGGATGTGCCTCCCTCGATTCGATTCCGACGCATGCTTTGCCGCGCTAGTCGGCAATCCCGAAAATGGGCGATGGCTCGTCGGGCCCACCACCAAGGCACGGACGAAGAGGCGGTACCGCCCGGACACGCTGATACTCGAGACGGAATTCGTCACCGCGGACGGGGCGGCTTTGCTGGTCGATTTCATGCCGATGAATACGGCCAAGCCAAAGATCGTCCGGGTAGTTCGTGGGCTTCGCGGCAAAGTCCATATGCGGACAGAGTTGGTCATCCGCTTCGATTACGGCCGGACCGTTCCGTGGGTGACGCGGCGAAAGGATGCGATGGTCGCCGTAGCCGGACCGCATCTGCTGGCGCTGCGGACTCCCGTCCAGTTGGAGGGCAAGGATCTGCGCACAGTGGGTGATTTTACGGTCACCAAGGGCAAGCGAGTGCAATTCGTGATGGAGTACGGCAGCTCATCCGAGCCCATGCCCGCCGGAATCGAATGGCAAAGGGCGCTGCGCCAAACGGAAGAAGCCTGGACCAAGTGGAGTTCAAAAGTGGCGTACGACGGGCAGTGGGCATCTGCTCTAAAACGATCGCTGATCACGGTAAAAGCGCTGACCTACGCTCCCACAGGAGGAATTATAGCTGCGCCGACTACATCCCTGCCCGAGCAGCCTGGCGGATCACTGAATTGGGATTACCGGTACGGCTGGGTTCGGGATGCGACTTTCACTTTGCTGGCGCTGATTCATGCCGGCTATCACGCCGAAGCGGAGCGCTGGAAGGAATGGCTGAAGCGTGCCGTTGCGGGCAGCTTCGATCAGTTACAGACGATTTACGGGGTCGCCGGCGAACGGAAGCTTCTCGAGTGGGAAGCAAATTGGCTTTCGGGATACGCCGGCTCCTTACCGGTGCGAATCGGAAATGCCGCGAGCGAACAATTGCAGCTCGACGTCTATGGCGAACTGGCCGACTGCTTGCATCAAGCGCGCGGCTCGCGAATTGGGAATCATGACACCGAAGGATTCAATCTCCAGACCGAACTCCTGAATCATCTGGAGAAAATCTGGCGCGAGCCGGACAACGGAATCTGGGAAATTCGCGGGCGGAAGCAGCATTACACGCATTCGAAGATGATGGCCTGGCTTGCATTCGATCGAACGATTAAAACGTCCGAGGCATTCCAGATGGGCGGGCCGATTGAGAAGTGGAAACAGATTCGAGAGAAGATTCACGACGACGTTTGCCGTCGTGGATTCAACGAAGAACTGGGCGCATTCGTCCAAACATATGGGTCGAAACGGCTGGATGCCAGCCTGCTGATGATTCCGCTGGTCGGATTCCTGCCGACGAGCGACCCGCGAGTGCAGGGCACGGTGGCGCAGATCGAAAAGCGACTGATGCGCCAAGGTTTCGTGCTGCGCTATGAAGTGCCTGAAACCAAAAGAGGGGTCGCCGGAGAAGGGGCCTTCCTGCCTTGCAGTTTTTGGCTGGCCGACACCTACGAATTGATGGGCCGGCATAAAGATGCCGAACGATTGCTGGAGCGGCTCTTGGCAGTGTGCAACGACGTAGGATTGCTCTCTGAAGAGTACGATTTCCAGAAGAAGCGACAGTTGGGTAATTTCCCGCAAGCGCTAACGCATCTAGGGGTGATCAACACAGTCCTGAATTTGTACGCCAGAGAGGGCGGGCCTGCTCACCAGCGGTCGTCGCGGCGTCCACGAGGGCGAGCCATCCGCAAACACAAGCGCTCCGCAGGAGTGCGGCGTTTGGGTTACTGACCCTTTTCGAGCACTGCCGCAAAAAAACCATCGGTGCCGTGTATCGCGGTTGAGGTCTGAAAAAAGCCTCGATCATCGAACAAGGCAGATGGATCAATTCCAGCTGCGAGGCGGGGCGCGAGTATGATTGCGGATTCATCAGTTCTCGACAGACGAATAGACGGCGCCGAAGCAAGAACCTCCTCGATGACCTCCTCATTTTCTTCGGGCTCAATCGAACACGTGGAGTAAACGAGCGTGCCGCCGTGCGCGAGTTGCGAAAGCGCGTTGCGAAGCAGCTTTACTTGCAACGCGTGGAATTCGGCGAGCTGCCCGGCATGAAGGCGCCAGCGGATCTCGGGGTGGCGCGCGAGCGTCCCGGTGCCAGAACAGGGCGCATCCACGAGAACCCGATTGAACGCACGGACAAAGGGAAGCGGCTGCGTTGCGTCGAGGGCCACAAGGCGAACGGGCGCGGCACGGCTCTGTGGCGTTTCAGCCTGCGCTAGTGGAACGGCCCGCTCTTCGGCGCAATCGGCGACTGCGATGCGCAATCGAACGAGGAGCTCGCGCATCAAACGCAGGCGGTGCTCGTGCAGTTCGGCAGCCACAACGAGCCCATTCGGGCCAGCTGCGTTGGCGAGAGCGGCTGTTTTCCCTCCTGGTGCAGCGCAAAGATCGAGCACCTGATCACCCGGTCGGACGCCGAGTAACAGCGGCACGGCTTGCGATGCTTCGTCTTGAATTGAGATGTGGCCGGCGCGAAACAGTTCCGTGCGCGTGATGCTGCCGCCACTGGCGACCAAAGCGTCTTTTAGCAACCGGCCGCGCTCGACCTTGAGGCCTCTCGATTCGAGTTCGCGGAGAATTTCATCCCGGTGCACTGGGTCGTGAAGTGCGAGCGACAGTCGAGGAGCGCGGTTGTTTGCCTCCAATAGAGCCACCGTGGCGGGTTCACCGAAACGCGCGAGCCATCGCTCGACCAGCCAGTCCGGATGCGAGTGCAAGGTTCCGAGCCGTTCCGCAATCGGAAGCTCCGGCGGCAGATGTTTTTCGAGCGGTGCTTTAGCATCGGAAGCAGCGCGGCGAAGGACAGCGTTGACGAGCGACGCCGCGGATGACAGGCGAGCCCGCTTTACCAATTCGACCGATTCGTTTACGGCTGCGCTTGGGGGAATTTTTTCGAGAAAGCGAAGCTGATAACAACCCATTCGCAGGGCGACGGCAACAGGCATGTTCAGCCGCGCGACAGTTTTTCTTAGGTGACGATCGAGAAGAAAATCCAGCAAGCGCCGCCAGCGGAGCACTCCAAGCACGATTTC
This sequence comes from Candidatus Acidiferrales bacterium, assembly GCA_030044295.1. Lineage (GTDB taxonomy): Bacteria > Acidobacteriota > Terriglobia > Acidiferrales > UBA7541 > Palsa-295. The sequence goes on along the minus strand of JASHWB010000376.1, from coordinate 506 downwards.
CGTCGCGAGCGCCGCGTCGGCCGGCTTGATTTGCGACGTAAGCGCCGAATGCAAGAGTTCGCTCGCATAAGCGGACTCGGATTCAACGCGAAGAAGCACGTCGAACGCGACTCTTCTGGCAGCACTAACCGGCATAGGCATTCATCAGAGCATAGTAACCGAACAGAAGTGCTGGGGCAGGGTAAAGGCGCGCCGTCACTTGAGCGAAGAGTGCACCATTTCCTTGTATTCATTCACTGCTTCGAGAAATGGGAATACTTTCGAGAGGCTGCCGATGATGGTGTTGGTCTTTTCCATGAACCGGTCGAGCTCATCCCGCCTGCGGCGGCTACCGCCCAAAATCAGCACATTGGAGAAAATCTTGCGCTCGCGGAACGGGGCGGCTGATTGCATGAACAGGGCGTGCTTCATGGACAGCATCGTTTCCGTGAGGCCGGCGACCCGCAGAGCGTCCCAGTTAACAATTCCTTCGCGCAGGAGTCCAATCGCGCGTTCCAAAAGAGCCG
>JASHWB010000375.1 GCA_030044295.1 Candidatus Acidiferrales bacterium | reverse complement strand
CCTGTCAATCTAAATGGCCCGCAAGTCGTTGAAAACACAGCACAGCGCCCCGCCCAGATCGACACACTTTCACATGCCTGAAAACGTGCTCCGAAATTCGCCTCATCTTCGCCTGCGTGCGAGCTGTTTCCAGGTGCGCACCCTTAGGACGATAGTTCTATTGTTGTGGGCACCCCGTAGTCCTACTGTGTACCATTATGCCCACCGATTCAGCCACAACTCACCAAAAGCGGCCGGCATCACCGGCTGCCGGGGCGCCAAACGGCCGTCCGGCCAGCGGCGCAGCAGTGCGGCCCTCTGGAGCGCAAACGGTAGAGGGGCTGGCGCTGGACACTGGCAGGCGGCGCAGCATGAGAGTGCTGCTCAGCGTGCCAATCCACGTCAGCGGCAAGGATCGGAAGGATCGCGGATTCGACGAAGAGACCCGGACGCTGGTGGTGAACGCGCACGGCGCGCTGATTTCGCTAGCCGCGGCCGTAATCGCCGGGCAGCAAATCACCGTCGCCAACGAAGCCACCCAGCAGACGCGCGATTGCCGTGTCGTCTATCTCGGCAGTTCGGCTTCCGGCAAAATCCAGATGGGCATCGAGTTCGTCAAGCCCTCGCCGAAATTCTGGCAAATCGACTTCCCGCCCGACGATTGGGTCGCCCCGGAAAACTAGCCACACTTTTCGTCAAGAGTGCCGCCTCAGAATTTCGCCGAAGTAAGTTCCACGCGAAGATTGCCGAAGGGCACATCCGCGCGCAGCAGCACGGGGGCGCGGGTGGCGTCGTTCGCCAGCCAGATTTCGAAGTGAATTTCGCTCACCAGCCGCTGATACTGAAAAACCTGGATGGAGATTCGCGATGTGGAAAATTGTCCGGCCGTTGTAGTCACGGGCTCATTCGCGCTTTCACGCCGCGCAACCATGTCATACATGTTTTTTCCGTCGTATACCGGCGCGCGAAATTCGGGAGTGCGATCCCAATCGATCGTCCGCAGGTCGTAGAGCGCGTCAAGCGGGTCGCGGGTTCCCGGCAGCACCACCACCGTCGGGCCTGGCGCGTTCGAATCCTGCTTCGAGCCTGGGTCCGACGACACGAAACGCATTATGTGGGTTTCCTTGCGCCCCAGTTCGCTCAGATACTCCTCGAATTGCCTGCTCTGGAAACCCGCGACGTCCGCGTAAGAATCAAACTGATCGTCGATTTCGAAGAGCGAACGAACCGAGCCGAGCGTGTGAATCGCGCCGCGGAAATGCCACGTTTGCCAGCCGTACAAGTCGCGCTGCTCCGGAATGCTCATCTGGACCTGCGCCGCGTTCGAGAACGCAGACCATTCCACGCCGTAATTCAGGGTCTCGCCGGGGCGAAACGGCGCGGTTTGCCCCTCGACCCCGGCTCGCAATTGGCCTGCCGCGGGACGCTGTCCCGGGGCACGGCGAGCGGTCGCGAAACCCAGAAGGCACAGTGCGAGCGCCACCGTCGCGAACTTCAGTCCCGGTATTTCGCGCCATTCAGCTGGCGCCAGCCTTCTTTCCCTCAAACCGTTCCTCAATTTCACCGCTACCTTCGCGCTGTCGCGCTTTCCGCTACGTCCATTGGCAGCCCAGCCGTGGGTGTGAATCGCCGGACGTATCGTACCCGCACGCGAGCCTCTCTTCACCGGCTCTCAACTCGGTCTTTCCAATCGTATTGCGCGTTTGGCAGCCATCTATTATCGTGCCTGTTTGTCCTTCGGAGGACATTTCGAATGCGCTATCTGGTAACCGGCGGCGCTGGCTTCATTGGTTCCAATCTCGTGGATGAGCTTGTCCGGCGCGGCCACACCGTAGTCGTACTGGACGATCTTTCCACTGGAAAGGAATCTAACCTCGATAGCGTTCGCGGCAAGATCGATCTCCGCATCGGCACGATCGTCGACTTGGCCACCCTGCAATCGGCGTGCAAAGGCGCGGACTATGTGATTCATCTCGCCGCGCGCGCCTCTGTTCCAAAATCCGTTGCGGACCCGATCGAAACGAATACCGTGAATATCGACGGCACACTCAACGTGCTGGTTGCCGCACGCGACGCGAAAGTGCGGCGCTTCGTCTTCGCCGCATCCTCCTCCGCATACGGCGAATCACCATCGCTGCCCAAAACGGAAAAGATGGCCGCCGAGCCGATTTCGCCGTACGGCGTCACCAAATACGTCGGCGAACTCTACGCGCAGGTCTTCGGCCACGCCTATGGCCTGGAAAACGCGTCCGTGCGCTACTTCAACGTCTTCGGTCCGCGCCAGGACCCGAGCTCGCAATACTCCGGCGTGCTGTCGCGCTTCATGTACGCGGTGATTCACAACGACCCGCCGACCGTCTTCGGCGATGGCGAGCAGTCCCGCGATTTTACCTACATCGACGACGTAGTGGACGAAACGCTGCGCGCCTGCGAAGCACCGGGCGCATCGGGAAAAGTGTTCAACGGCGGCACGGGAGCGCGCGCCACTCTGAATCAGGTATTAAAAATACTGCAAGAAATCACGGGCAAAAAGATCTGCGCGAAGTACGAGCCGCCGCGCACCGGCGACATTCTGCACTCGCAGGCCGATATTTCGTTGGCGCGCAAAGTGCTCGGCTACAAACCTTCCGTACAATTCGAGGAAGGCTTGCGCCGCACCTGGGCGTGGTACAAGTCCGCGTACGGAGGCAAATGATCGTACTTGGCGGGCCGGCGATCCGTTACCGAAGCGCCTAGGAAGGGCTCCACGTGGCGTCGATGACAACTGGAATGTCGTTCTTGATCGGCACGGTGAGCAGCTTGGGCGGGTCGATTTTGAAGTCGGAGCACTTCGCGGGGATCGTGCCGGTGATACGCGTCTCGCCACCCTGCTTCGAAAGCTGGAATGGGACGTCCTGATAGTGAGCGGTTTGACCCGCGAATTGAATCTCCAGATCGGCGTGAACGGTCGAGGAGTTCAATTCGGACTGCGGAATTTCCGTGCGCACCACCACCATCGGATACATCGCGCCACGGGTGATCTCCAGCATGTGCAGATCGCGGTTGCTGTCGCCAGAGTCGAAGGACTTCACCGGCACGGCGATCAGAAAATTGCATTCGCCGGATTGGCAGACGCCTTTGCCGCGCGCGGCACGGCTCAGTCCCTCCACGTGATGCAGCGGATGCGAAACCTGGTAGGTGAGCGTGCATTTGTCGAGGACCCACTGATTTTGCGCGCGGGCAACCGCTGGAAGAACGAAGACAGCCACAAGAAACGCGATTTTTATTTTCATTAAACGATTCCTTCACAACGATCGCTGATATTCGCTCAGTCTCCCAAATAGGCTTCGTCCCCGAGCGCCGCATCGGATGGGCGCGCGTGATGCAAGTGTAAAACGGATGTTACCCGATGCCCGGAATGCGGATTGATGGATACCGAGAGGATGGCAGCTCCGTAGGCGGCGGCAGTAACGATGGCGACCTCTCCGTGCGCTTGCGCGATGCCGTGAATCTTTTCGCCCTTGCTTTTCTGATCGAAGGCCATCGCTCCCAGGATCGGCGTGAGCACCATGCCCGGACCGTGAATCCACGCCAGCGCTTTATGCCACTTGATCGGACCCTGGGTTTTCGTGCCGGGAATCTTGGGCGCGAAAATCGCGTAATACGCAGTGGCGAAATAAAGGCCCGCGGTGGCCGAGCCGAGGGCGGCGTGCACGTCGCGGTCCGTCGTGCTGGTCTTGTGTCCTCCGGCGAATCCGCCCGTCACGACGGTGGCAACCAGCGGTGCGACAGTGATCAGCCCGAGCCGCTGGTGCATTTGCAGCATGTGCGAACGCTTATTGAGGCGCGCTTGCTCCTGGGCGCTTCCTTGCGTTTGCTGGGGAGTAAAGCCGAGGCCAGAAAGCGAGAGCGCGGGAACGAGCGAGAAGTTGGCGTGCTGTGCTGCGCCGGAGGCCAGCGCGACGTGCGCAGTATCCGCGGTGAAGCCGTCGGCCGAGGCGGTGACTTCGTACGCTCCTGCGGCGAGATTCGTAATGCTGAAAAATCCGGTGGTGTCGGTTTTCGCGGTAGCCGATTGCCCGGTAGCGAGGTTTTTCGCGGTAACCGTGGCGTTGGCGATTCCCGCGCCAGATTGCGACGTGACCGTGCCGGAAAGAATAGCGCTGGCGGTTTGCGCCTTCACAGGAATGAGGACGAAGAGAAAAAGAATCAAGATGACCGCGGGAATTGGAAGCGAAACGCGTCGAAACGTCATGCGTGGATTCTCCTGCGGGGAGTAGCTCAACGCAACAACGCAAATGAGATGCGCTTGCGCGCCTTTCAAGATGCGTACGGGCCAACGGCAACATGAGGACTAGGGTCAATCATTGCTTGCCACGCCGGGGACGGCTACCTGACCATATCACCAACGGTACCGAGGAGAGGCAATGAGGCCGAAAACGGCGCTGTCCTATGGCGCGATGCTAATCGCGGCAGCGGGGATATTTCTTTGGATACGTTCGGCGGGCGAGTCGCTGACGGCACCGGAGCGGCTGCGGCTGGGGCATTTTGCCACGGAAGCTGCGTCCGTAACGTCGTTCTCGCACGTGTTGCTGGCGCTAGTAGTAGTGATCCTGGCCGCGCGAGGACTCGGATGGGCTTTCCGTCGCATCAACCAGCCGCCGGTGGTCGGCGAGATGATCGCGGGGATTTTGCTGGGGCCGTCGTTGCTGGGGCAGGTGCTGCCGGGGACGTTCACGTATTTATTCCCAAACCAGATGGGGCCGTACCTTTCGGTCATCGCAAATATCGGCGTAATTCTGTACATGTTCCTAGTGGGCGTGGAGCTGGACACAGACATCCTGCGCGCGCGAACGCATACTTCGGTAGCTACGTCGCACGCGAGCATCGTGGCGCCGTTTCTGCTGGGCAGCGCGATGGCGCTGTGGCTCTATCCGATGTATTCCACGAGCGACGTGCGGTTCGTGGTGTTCGCGCTGTTCATGGGCGTGTCGATGTCCGTGACGGCGTTCCCGGTGCTGGCGTGCTGATGGCGCTTGTGACGACAGTGGCGACGACGCCCGTGCTGCACGCGCTATCGCGGGCACGCACGCCGGAACCGGCGGTGGCGGCGGACTGAAATTCTACGTCCGGTGATAACCCTGGCGAGTCTATTTTGCGGGCGGCGGTACCGAGGCGGGCACCGTTTGGGATGCCGGCACGGGTTGATTTACTGGAGCGGCGGGTTGAGGATTCGCGGCCGCCTGCGCCGCGAGGTTTTCAATTTGCGGCAAGCGCGTTTTCACCTCGCTGACGAATTGCCCGTTAGGATATTCCTGCATGTACGCCTGCATTTCCTGCACGGCGCCGGAAT
>JASHWB010000374.1 GCA_030044295.1 Candidatus Acidiferrales bacterium | reverse complement strand
AGCCGCACGCCAAGAAAATCGAGAGTTTCGCACGCCGCGGCGCGCACTTCCGCCGAGTTCTCTCCAATCCCCGCGCTGAAGATCAGCGCGTCCACTCCGCCGAGCACCGCCGCCATTGCGCCAATCCCTGACCGCAGCCGATGAATGAAAATTTCAAACGCCAACCTCGCGCGAGCATTGCCCTGCTTCATCGCCGTGACAATCTCCCGCATATCACTCGAAACTCCCGAAATGCCTAGCAGCCCTGATTTTTCGTTGAGCATCTCGTCGATCTGCTCGCCGGAAAGATTCGCGCGCCGCATCAGGTACGTCAAAATTCCCGGATCGACCGACCCCGATCGCGTGCCCATCATCAGCCCCTCGAGCGGCGTGAATCCCATCGTCGTATCGACGCTATGCCCATCTCGAATCGCCGCCAGCGAGCATCCGTTTCCCAGATGGCACGTAATCAGCCGCAGCAAAGCCAAATCCTTGCCAAGCATCCGTGCGGCCCGCTGAGCGCAATATTCGTGATTGATCCCGTGAAACCCGAAGCGGCGAATCCCCTGCTCCGCCCATTCGTACGGCCCGGGATAAACAGCCGCTGCATCGGGCATTCGCGTGTGAAAAGCCGTGTCGAAGACGGCCACTTGCGGCATGGCGCCGCATTTTCGTGCCACCATTTCGATGCCGTCCAGCTCCACGCGATTGTGCAGCGGTGCGAACTCCGCCATGCGTCCGATCGCCGCTTTTACGTCCGGCGTCACAATCGTAGGTTCTCGAAATTCCCTTCCGCCATTCACCACGCGATGTCCTGCGATGTCGATGTCCGAAGGCGTGCGCAGTATCGCCGCCCGACCGTTCCAGATTGAATCGAGCAACAGTCCCGTCGCTTCCCGCCGTGACCCCGCATCGACCTGTTCGCTAACGCGCACGCTCCGCCCGTTTCGCACTTCGATCTCCGCGCGCGCGCCGCTCCATTCGATTTTTCCCTGCCAGGCTGGCTCCTGCGGATCGTCGCCGAGCGATACGGTAACGCCGTAAACTGCAGCCTTCTGGCTGCTCGAGCCGGAATTCAGCACTAAAATATTCATAGTTTTCGAGAGAGCCACGACCCGCGTCGAATCCTCGCTCCCGTTCTAGTACGGCCACTTCCAGTTCTGAATTTCCGGCAGGTCTTGCCCGTGCGAGTAAATGTACTCGTGGTGCTCCACCAGCTTGTTGCGGACGTACTGCTTGAAGTGCGCGCCTATGCGCTGCAGCCGCGGAACGCGGTCCACCACGTCGCCGGCCAAGTGCAGCCGGTCCAGATCGTTGCGCACGGTCATATCGAATGGCGTCGTCGTTGTGCCTTCTTCCTTGTAGCCGCGCACGTGCATGTTGTCGTGATTCGTGCGCCGGTACGTCAGCCGGTGGATCAGCCACGGATAGCCGTGATAGGCGAAGATGATCGGCTTATCAATCGTGAAAATCGAATCGAAGTCGCGGTCCGAAATTCCGTGCGGATGTTCCGAAGGCGGCTCGAGGGTCATCAGATCGACCACGTTCACTACCCGCAGCTTGATGTCCGGAAAATGCTGCCGCAGCAAATCCACGGCCGCCAGTGTCTCGAGCGTCGGCACATCGCCCGCGCACGCCATCACCGCGTCCGGCTCTCCGCCCTCGTCATTCGATGCCCACTCCCAGATGCCGACCCCGTTCGTGCAGTGCTTCACCGCCGATTCCATGTCGAGCCATTGCAACTCCGGCTGCTTCCCTGCCACGATCACGTTCACGTAGCTGCGGCTCCGCAGGCAGTGATCCGCCACCGAAAGCAGGCAATTCGCGTCCGGCGGCAAATAGACGCGCACCACGTCTGCCTTCTTGTTCACCACGTGATCGATGAACCCCGGATCTTGGTGCGTGAAGCCGTTGTGATCCTGCCTCCACACGTGCGATGTCAGCAGGTAATTCAGCGAAGCGATTTTGCGCCGCCATGGCAGATCGTGTGTCACCTTCAGCCACTTCGCGTGCTGGTTGAACATCGAATCCACGATGTGAACGAACGCCTCGTAGCACGAAAACCAGCCGTGCCGCCCGGTCAGCAAGTAGCCCTCCAGCCACCCCTGACACATGTGCTCGCTCAGCACTTCCATCACGCGGCCATTCGTCGAAAGATGTTCATCGACCGGTAGAATCGGCTCCATCCAGACTTTGGCCGTCACTTCGTAAATATCGTCCAGCCGGTTCGACGCCGTCTCGTCCGGTCCAAAAACGCGGAAATTGGCCGATGGCTCATTCAGCTTCACCACATCCCGCAGGAATTTGCCCAGCACGCGCGTGCTTTCCGCCACGGTCGCGCCTGGCTGCGCCACGTCCACCGCATAATCGCGGAAATCCGGCAAATTCAAATCCTTTAGCAGCAAACCTCCATTCGCGTTCGGATTCGCTCCCATGCGACGGTCGCCCTTCGGCGCGAGTTCCGCGAACTCAGCGGCGAATTTTCCATTCGCGTCGAAAAGCTCTTCGGGGTGGTAGCTTTTCATCCAGTCGATCAGAATCTGCAGGTGTTCCGGATGCGTATCGAATTCCGCCACCGGAACCTGATGCGCGCGCCACGTGCCTTCCACCGGCTTCCCGTCCACTTCCTTTGGCCCTGTCCATCCTTTCAGCGTACGCATCACGATCATCGGCCACAGGGGGCGCTCGGGAAGCTTCTCCCCGCGTGCCTTCTTCTGAATGGCGCGGATCTCTTCGATCACCGCGTCAAGCGTCGCCGCCATTTTCTGGTGCATCTTTTCCGGTTCGTGTCCTTCGACGAAATACGGCTTGTACCCGTAGCCCGAAAACAGTCGCGTCAGATCGTCGTCTTCGAGCCTCCCCGAAATCGTAGGATTCGCGATCTTGTAACCGTTCAGATGCAGCACCGGCAGCACCGCTCCGTCGCGCGCGGGATTCAGAAACTTGTTCGAATGCCAACTCGCCGCCAGCGGACCCGTTTCGGCTTCGCCGTCGCCCACGACGCAGCAAACGAAAAGCTCCGGATTGTCGAACGCTGCTCCGTATGCGTGCGCGATCGAATATCCCAGTTCACCGCCTTCATTGATCGATCCCGGCGTCTCCGGCGCCGCGTGGCTCGGCACGCCCCCGGGGAACGAGAACTGTTTCATCAACTTCCGCAGCCCGTCCTCCGTTTGAGGAATATTCGTGTAAATTTCGCTGTACGTCCCTTCCAGATATGTGTTCGCCACCATGCCTGGGCCGCCATGTCCCGGCCCGCAGATGAAAATCGCGTTCAGATCGTATTTCTTGATTGCGCGATTCATGTGCAAATAGACGAAATTCAGTCCTGGCGTCGTGCCCCAGTGCCCCAGTAGACGAGGTTTGATGTGCTGCAGTTGGAGCGGCTCGCGCAGCAATGGATTGTGGTAGAGGTAAATCTGGCCCACCGACAAATAGTTCGCGGCGCGCCAGTAGCCGTGCATCTTGCGCAATTCTTCGGAATTCAGCGGCTCTTCAGATTGTGCGAGTTTTGCGGAACCTGCGGAGGCGGGAGAGACCATCGGGCTACCCTCGGCGTCGGCTGAGCCGGCGGCTCAGGGCCCGCGGCTCGCCCAGCCATTCTACCCCTGTGTTACGCTCGACGCACAACACCGCTTCTGTTGAAAAAATCTCGAACCAAGCGGGACGCCAGAGCACCCTCGGGGTGCTGCCCTGCCCGATGAAAGAAACCTTCCTGCGCCTTCTTCCGGACAAGCGCTAATACTGCTGCTCGAACATGCCCCTTAGCACGTACGTCTGATCCTGATCGAATACCAACGCTGTTTTATCGTCGATCAGATAATAAATTAGATTGTAGGTCGCCGCCGGATTGCTCGCCGTCACCACCGTCGTCCCCCGGCTGAGTGACGATGCACTCCCCAGCGACACAGCTGAGATCGGATCGCCCGTGAACGTCGCCGTGGAATTGTTGATGTCAATCGCCCCCGGAGTCACGCCCGAACCAACCGAAATCTGCCCGTCGATATCCTGCTGGTACGCCGTCGCATTCTTGTAAAACACACCTTGCCCGATCAGCCCAAGCGCGATGCTTTTCGCTGAAACAGCCGGCGTGCCCGATGCGCATCCCGCCGAAGACGTGCTGCACTGCGCGTACGCCGTTCCCGTCGCCACAGCCGCCGGGTCGATCTCCAACATCACCGCCGATCCCAGTGAAGTCTGATACGCCGCAAATTGCGGCGTCGCGCCGCCTGCCGAGCACGAAAGAGCGATCCGCCGCTTTGTCGCATCCAGACTCGATGTGCAGCCGCTAACAGTCGTATTCAGTGTCGTCGTTCCGGCATCATTCACGTCGAGCACACCGCCGGTTACGCTGCCACTCCCATTCGACGTGAGTACTCCGCCTGCCGCGTAGGCCCCGCTCGGCGAGTTCCCTCCGTACGTGAATGCGTAATTCGCCGCGGCCAAGTCTCCGCTCCCAAGTGCAGCCGCTGATGGTGCGCTGAACACGTCGCCTGCTACGTATCCCGTGTTATCGATCTCGATCACGTGCATCTGGGTGACGTACGAATTGTTCGTCGACGGGTCGATGGCCGTGCTCACCGTATAGAACGCGAACAGCCGCGGCGTCGCGCCCAGGGAAGTGCTCTGTAGAGTGACTGTACCCCGCCCCGAATCGGGATTGTTTCCGTCGAACTCGTATGTGCCGTGCAGGCTCGTATCGGCTGACGAGATTGTGCCGTTGTCGTTCACATCGATCAGTGTTCCCTGCGCCGCCAGGATGTTTCCCAATCCATCAGCCGTGAATTCGCCGGCTATTCCCACCGGCGCATGGCTCCCGTCCGCGCCCAGCATTCGGAACACGTAAGGTCCGCTGATTACCGAAGGCGAGTTTGCAAGTGCGCCCAGGCTTTGCTGATCGATCATCCCGCCGCCGGTCGCGCTTGTCGTATTGATGCCGGCCAGCGTCAACTCGGCGTGAAGTCCCGTCGTCAGCGCGAATCTCCAGTTCTCGGTGATCTGCCCCCGCGTAATGACAGCCGTTCCCCGCCCGTCCGTCCCAACTGAATATGTCCCCGAAATCGGCGTCGCCACCGACACTCCGTTCAGGAAGCTATCCACGTCCTCCACGCCGTTGATATGGCCCTCGCCGTCCGCTAAAAAGCTGCCGGCTGCGGCAAGGAAACCATTCGCGTCATTCCCGGTGTATGAGAATGTGTACGGCCCATCGAGAGACAGGTCGGAATAGACCACTGTAATCGTACCCGTCACGGTCGTATTCGACGCTGCCGGATCGGTCGCCGTTATCGTTAAGGTTTGGTCCGGAGGTGGCGATGCAGGTGCGGTGTACGTAGCGAAACCGCCACTCGAACTGATCGAACCGATCACTGCCGGGTCCGTGATTCCGCTCGCCGAACTGATGCTCCACGTCGCCGCAGGGTCCTCGAGACCATTCAGCAACGCGGTAAACTGTTGCGATTTGCCCGCCTGAACAGTGGCCCCGGTTGGACTCATCGCCAATCCCAACGCAAGCCCGACCGTCACGGTCGCGGTATTGGAGGTCACGGTAGGCGCCGTTGTACTCGACGTATTCTCTCGCGTCACTACCGCCGTGATGCTCACCGTGTTCGGGGTGGGCGCGACGCTTGGCGCAGTGTACACCGCCTCCTGTTGGTCTACGGACTCTGCCACGATGGTTCCCAGAGTGGCGCTCCCGCCGTCCGTCCCGTTTACTTGCCAAGTCACGATGTCTGTGGTTGAAATCGTGTTGTTCTCCAACGTCACCGTAGCCGAGAATGGTTCCGTTTCGTTAAGATCTACGGTCGCAGACGTCGGCGCAATCGTAACCGACTTGACGTTCGTAGAATTTCCCCCGCCGCAGCCAATGATCCAAAGCAACCCGATGCAAACGGCCGAAAGAGCCGTGCCTCTCCGGAAGCCAACCGCCGCTCCGCGCCGTACCCGCCGCAGCCCTAGTTCGTACAACAAAGATTGGTGCAGCGGTCTCAACTTCCCTCCCGGGTTCCTGCTCGTCATTGCGCGGTTCTCTCCCCTGGGTGCCGGCGGCACTTCGAATTTCCAGATTGCGTGCTTAAGTTCCCGAATTTTCGGCGGTGCTCC
>JASHWB010000373.1 GCA_030044295.1 Candidatus Acidiferrales bacterium | reverse complement strand
GAGCGCGGAACTTTGCGCGTTGTCACTACGGATGCGAAGGGAAAATCGACTACGGAAAATGGTCGATTCGTCGACGTCTGGCAGAAGCAGCCGGACGGAAGCTGGAAAGTTCTCGCCGATACCAACGCCGACGTGAAATAGCGCGCGCGTAACCTACAGCGGAAGCGTACCGGAGTAGATCATCCGTGGCTTCCCACTCTTTGCTTTCTCAACGCGGCCGATCACGTAACTTTTCTCGCGATGCCGCTTCAGTTCCGCTTGCACGCGTGCAATGTTCTTTGCTGGGGCTACGAGAATCATTCCCACGCCCAAATTGAACGTCCGCAACAATTCGTCCCGCTCGATCTGCCCCACGCGCGCAAGGTAGCGGAAAATCGGCAGCACCGGCCACGAACCCAGATCGATCACGGCTTGCACGTTTTTCGGCAGCGCGCGCGGCAGATTTCCGGTAATGCCGCCGCCCGTGATATGGGCCATGGTTGTAATCCAACTCTGCGCCAGAATCTTTTTCAGTAGCGGCCAATAGGCGCGATGCGGCTTCAGCAGCTCCGCGCCAATTGGCCCGCCGATCTCATCAACGTAGCTGTCGGGCTCCAAATGTTCCGCGCCGAACGCCAGCTTGCGCGCCAGCGAATATCCATTGGTGTGCAGTCCGCTCGACGGCAGCGCCAACAGCATGTCTCCCGGACGCACATTCTTCGGATCGAGAATCTTTTTGCGCTCTACCGCGCCCACGATGAAGCCGGCAAGGTCGTATTCGCCGGGCGCGTAAATATCGGGCATCTCCGCCGTTTCGCCGCCGATTAGCGCGCAGCCCGCTTGTTTCGCCGCGCGGCTCATTCCGGTGATCACCTGCTCGATCACGCGCGGATCGAGTTTTCCCATGGCAATGTAATCGAGAAAAAAAAGCGGCTGGGCGCCTTGCGTCAGGATGTCGTCAACGCAATGGTTCAGGATGTCCGCGCCTACTCCGGAATGATCGCTCGCGGCGCACGCAACTTTCAGTTTCGTGCCCACGCCATCGCAGCTCGCGACCAGCACGGGATCGCGCCATCGTTTGCGGTCAAGCTGAAAAAGGGAGCCAAACCCTCCGATGGGTGCCAACACGCCAGGACGAAACGTGGCCCGAGCCATCGCGGCGATTCGCCGCTTGGCAGCGTCCCCGGCTGAAATATCGACACCCGCGTCAGCGTAGCGCATCAGCGACTCTCGCCCTGCGCGCGTGCGGATAAGCCGCGGATAAAAGTCATCTCGGGAACGTGTGGAACAAGCGGCGCCAGCGCACTTCGCCGGGATCGATGAAGACTTTCAGGTAGGTTTCAAAGCGCTCGCCAATGTGGCCCGGATCCCAGGCCTCCTCGGGCGCGCGGATCGACATGTAGATGAATAGCGGCACGCCGATCACGTCGTTACGCGGCACAAAGCCCCAGTAGCGGCTGTCGTACGAATTGTCGCGGTTTTCGCCCATCATGAAGTACTCGCCTTTGGGCACGACCAGCTCGCCATTCACTACGTGCTGCGAAATTTCCGACGCCCACGTGGGAGTCAGCCGTGTATCCTGCAGCGCGTCGCCGCTGGGAGGAAACTGCGCAAATGCCGGGCCCGCCGAAGGCGTGACCAACGCGTACGGCTCGCTCAGCAGCTTTCCGTTCACATAAACCTTTTCGCCCACCATCCGGATGTGGTCGCCCGGCAAGCCGATGCAGCGCTTGATGAAATCGGGATTCCCCTCGTCGGGGAGGGGCGCCCGAAATACAACGATTTGTTGCCGTTTCGGATTGCGCCACAGCGGCTCATGGATGTCGGTGAAGGGGATCCCCGCGTCGTACCCGATGCGGCTGACGATGATGTGATCGCCGATTAGCACCGTGTTTTCCATCGAGCCGCTGGGAATCACGCGCGCCTGCACCAGCGTGCCCTCGATGAAAATAAATGCGGCGATCACCCACAGCCACGAAACCACCTCGCGCCAGACGCGGTCCTGGGCCGTAGTCTGCGCGGTCGTGGGCTTCTTTCTTCCTTCCGGCACGCGATCCTCCACCTCAGCTTTTGCCATGAGCCCTCATCTAAAAAGTCCTGAATATTCGGTTCCAACGCACCTCGCCCGGATCGGTGAAAACCTTGAGGTACGTTTCAAACCGCTGAGGCAGGTGCCCCGGATCCCAGACATCCTCCGGTGCCCTGATCGACATGTAGACGAAAAGGGCCTCGCCGATAACGTTAGCGCGCGGAACAAAACCCCAGTAACGGCTGTCGTAGGAATCGTCGCGATTATCGCCCATCATGAAGTACTCGCCGTTGGGGACGACGAGCTCCCCATCCACCACGTGTTGCGAGATCTGCGATGCCCAGGCCGGCGTGAGGCGCGCATCTTGTAATGCGCCGCCGCTGGGAGGAAACTGCGCGAACGGCGCACCGATTGAAGGCGTATAAAGCGCATATGGTTCGTTCAGCAGCTTCCCGTTCACGTAAACCCTTTCGCCGACCATGCTGATATGGTCGCCGGGAACTCCGATGCACCGCTTGATCAAATCCGGTTCGCCCGGCACGACGGAACGAAAAACAACAATGTCCTGGCGCCTGGGACTGCGCCATAGCGGCTCATGAATGTCGGTGAACGGAATGCCCGCATCGTAGCCAGCCAAAGTGACGATTACGTGGTCGCCGATCAACACCGTGTTTTCCATCGAACCGCTGGGTATCACGCGCGCTTGGGCAACGGTGCCCTCAATCAAAATAAATGCCGCAATCACCCACATCCACGAGGCGACTTCACGCCAGACGCGTTGCCGCGGGGTTGTCTTCGATGTTCCGCCGGCGACAGCGCGATCACCGTCAACTTTCACGGTGCGCCTCCACTTCCAGTTGCACAAGTTCCGTGGGGTAAGCGCCGGTGTAGCATGCCGTGCAGAATTTTCCTTCCGTATCGCCCACCGCCGCGCGCAACGACTCCAGCGATAGATATCCGAGCGAATCGGCGCCCAGGAATTTGCGGATCTCCTCAGGCGATTGCTGCGCCGCGATCAATTCCTCGCGCCGCGGCGTGTCGATGCCGTAGTAGCACGGCGAGATCGTTGGCGGGCAACTGATGCGTACATGAACTTCAGCTGCGCCCGCTTCCCGAACCAAGCGCACGATTTTCCGGCTGGTCGTGCCGCGCACCAGCGAATCGTCCACCAGCACCACGCGCTGGCCCTCCAGATCCCCTCGCACCGGATTCAATTTCAGCTTCACGCCGAAATCGCGGATGGCCTGCTCCGGCTCGATGAACGTGCGGCCAACGTAATGGTTGCGGATCAGCGCCATGCGAAACGGAATGTGCGATTCGTCCGCGTAGCCAACCGCCGCGGGCACGCCGGAATCGGGCAGCGGAACCACGATATCGGCATCGGCAGGATGCTCGCGCGCCAGTAACCGGCCCAATTGCTCGCGGCTTTTGTTCACCGGGCGGCCGAAAACGATGCTGTCGGGCCGCGAAAAATAGACCTGTTCGAAAATGCAATACTGATGCGGCTTTTCCGGCGCGAAGTGAAACGACTCGATGCCGCTGCGCGAAATGCGCACCATTTCGCCGGGCTCGACTTCGCGAACGTATTCGGCGTCGATCAGATCGAACGCACAGCTCTCCGATCCGGCGACCCATGCGCCTTCCAGCCGTCCAAGAATGAGCGGGCGAAAGCCGCGCGGATCGCGGATGGCGTACATCTCATCGCGCGTGAGGACGAGCAGCGAGTACGCACCTTCCACTTGATTAAGCGCCTCGGCAAGCGCACCGGGCAGATTGCGCGCCGCGCTGCGCGCGACGAGGTGAACGATCACCTCCGTGTCGCTGGTAGTCTGAAAAATCGAGCCGCGATGTTCCAGGCGGCGCCGAAGTTCAAGAGCGTTGGTCAAGTTGCCGTTGTGGCCGAGCGCGAGCTTGCCTTTGTTGCAGTCGATCATGATTGGCTGCGCGTTGAGCAGCACCGTATCGCCGGCAGTGGAATAGCGCGTGTGGCCCATGGCCGCCCATCCCGGCAAATTTTCGAGCGCCTGCGGAGTGAAAATCTCCTGCACGTGGCCCAGGCTCCGGTGCAAATGCAAATCCGTGCCGTCGCTCGAAGCGATTCCGGCTGATTCCTGGCCGCGATGCTGCAACCCGTACAAACCGAGATAGGTCAGCTTCGCCGCTTCGGGATGACCGAAGACGCCGAACACACCACAATGATCGTGAAAATGATCGTCGTCGATTATGCGAAGTTTAGACATTTCCGCTACGCGCTTTCGAGAGCCTTGGCCAGAGTTTCGCTCCAGATTTCGCGGAGTGAAGAGACATCGCCGCGGATGGCGGTTGTCCCATTGTATTGGATGCGAAATGCGCCCCGAATGACCGTACCGATGCGCTGGACGTTACAGCTATAT
>JASHWB010000372.1 GCA_030044295.1 Candidatus Acidiferrales bacterium | reverse complement strand
TAACTTGCTGAAAACACAGAGGCATGCAAATCGAAGGGCGGAACGTCCCGGTGCATCTTCTCACACACGGTTTTTCAGCCGAACTTCTAAGGGCGCACTGCGAAGCCCTTGCCCAAAAACGTCCCACGGAGCACCTTCTTCACGAAGCACGAGTCACCGGTCACAATTCACGGGTCACGGCACTCGCTTGAAACGGCTCGCCCATTCGTGCTACACGACTTGTACTGTGCGATTTTCGGATCAGCGCGGTCGCACGATTCGCCGGTGGCGCCCGGTAGGCCCTCAGGCGGCCCATATGGTCCTCCCTTTTCGTGCGCGTTTCGCGCCTTTCACACGCCTAGTCTGCCGAGTTTGCGCATGAAATCGCCCAGCGCACCCCTCTCATCCTCAGCAGGCTCGGCTGCCGAAATCCGCCGCCACCTCTTTTACGAGACTTCGCATTCTCCGGCGCTCGCGGATCTCGTCGGCTACGAGCGCGCCAAAGACATCATCGACTTCTGTTTCATTGCCAATCCTTACTATCCGACGCCGGAAATGCTCGCCGATTTGCAGCTCAACCTGCCCAACCTCATCAAGTCATACCCATCGAGCAATCCGCTGCTCAGCCAGCAGCACCTCGCCCAGGTACTTCGCGTCGATCCCGAGCACCTGATCATCGGCAACGGCGCCACGGAACTCATCGCGCTCCTGAATGTCACCCTGATCGATCGCCTCGCTGTTCCCATCCCTACCTTCGGCGAGTACATCGAAAAAATGAAAGATTTGCGTGACGCCGAGCTTTACTCGCTGAGCGTCCAGAACCGCTATCAGCTCGACCTGGATGAATATGCCGCCTGGCTGCACCGGCGCAATTTGAAAGCACTGCTGATCATCAATCCCGGGAATCCTACCGGCCAGTTTTTCTCCTTCGATGAAATGGACGATTTTCTGCGCCGCGCGAAAGACTTCGAGCTGGTGATCGTGGATGAATCGTTCATCGATTTTGCGGGCGATCCCATTCCCAGCCTGCTGCCGGTCGCCGACCGCTACTCGAATCTCCTAATTGTGCGCAGTATGAGCAAGCACTGCGGCGTTCCCGGCCTACGCCTCGGCTATTGCTACAGCTCGAACCTGTACGCGCTCAATCGCCTGCGCCGTTTCGTGCCAACCTGGAATTTGAACACGCTGGCACAATATTTCCTTTCGCTGCTGCCTTCGACGGATGCCGCATACCACGAAGGCCGCAAGCGCCTCATCGACGACGTCCGCAGTCTTTACCGCGCGCTGAAAACCGTGCCGCATATCGACGTCTATCCCACCGGCGCGAATTTCGTGCTCTTCAAAATCTGCAACGGCATGACCGCCACGGAACTCCAATCCCGCCTGCTCGCCGGTCACGGCATGTACGTGCGCGACTGCTCCAACAAGCTCGGCATGGACGCCTATCACATCCGCGTTGCTTCGCAGGGCCGTGAAAAGGACGCGCGCCTGGTAGAAGCGCTCCGATCGCTTACGCAATGAACCTGCCCACCGTCCTGGTCACCACGCGCCGCACCGAGCGCGGCGTTCGTTACATCGAGTATGTCGGCGAGCTTCATCTCAAGCTCCTCATGCGCCTGAAAATTCTGCCGTTGATTGTCCCCGTTGTCGCGGGCGTGCTGCCGTTCGTTCCCGAATACAGCGCTCGGATGGACGGGCTGCTCCTGGTCGAAGGCGAGGACGTGGAGCCTAAGCGTTATAAGGCGCGGAAGGAAAACTATCGCTACCTGGAGAAAACTCATCCGCTGAAGGACGAAATCGAATTGCGCCTGCTGCGCCATGCGCTACGCCGCAAGCTTCCGGTGCTGGGCATCTGCCGCGGATCGCAGCTCATCAACGTGGCCTGCGGCGGCTCGCTTTTCGGCGACGTGAGAAAGGAGAAGCGCTCGCCTCTTCGACACATTCATCCGCGCCGCTACGACGTCTATCGCCATCCGATTGAGATTGTTCCCGGTACGCCCCTGGCTCGCTGGTACGGCCGTCGCACGCTTCGCGTCAACAGCTACCATCATCAGGGGATACGCCGCCTTGCGCGCCGCTTCCGGCCCATGGCTTACGCTCCCGATGGTTTGGTGGAAGCCTACTTTGATCCGCGCGCCGATTTTCTGGCCGGATTGCAGTTTCATCCGGAACGAATGCTGCCCGAACATCGCGGCAACCTGCGCGTCTGGGAAGCATTTGCGGCGGCAGTTCACAAACAGAGCGGAAGGTAGTATATTCCCCCATATATTGCCGGACGACCGAGTGCTGGATAGTACGGATTTATTAGGGCCCCTCGAAACCTTAAGATTTTTCTCGGCGTGCCATGAGCCTTCGAGCTGCTTTCGCGCTGACCGTCGCCCTCGCAGTTGGCGGGCTGGTCCTGGGTGCGGAGCGTGTCAACGCCGCTCCTCAGCAAGCCGTCTCGCCCTCCAGTAATTCGGGCTCCGAAACCGCCGGCCATTCCGAGCACCTCACGGCCGGGACCGAATTGCTGCTGGTCCGCTACGTGGATGGCGAATATGCAAAGGCCGTTCGAGCCATTCCCGCCGGCCGCAAGGGATTCAAGGTAGAGCTGAAAAAGCCAGTCGACCCGCAGGACCTGAGTGACGCGCTGCGCCTCTACGGCATAGTCGCGAATCCGGGCGATACGGTGCAAATAACCGGCCTGGATTTTGACGCGCATTCAGTTCGCGTGGAAATCAACGGTGGCGGGCGCAAGCACTTCAACTGGCGGCAGCACGTTCAATTCGGCATGGGCAACATGGGGTCGCCACCTCCTAATTACGTTGATCCACAGCAACCAACCGGCGGCGTGCTGGTAGTTGATTTCGGGCGTCAGGATGTACCGAATCTCAGTGCGGATCAGCTCAAGAGCGATCTCTCGCCGTTTCTCGACTTCTCCAAGCACTCCGCTGCGCAAAATTGGGTGGACACGCTACCTCCCAAATATCAAAAGGCTATCAAGGAGCACGAGGCCGTCGTCGGCATGGATCAAGACATGGTGATCGCCGCCATGGGCCTGCCGGACAAGAAGATCCGGCAATGGGACCCGGAGGGACGCGAGACAGACGATTGGATCTATGGACTGCCACCCTCGCCCTCGACCTTCGTCACGTTTCAGGGCGAAAACGTGATTCGCGTCAAGCATTACGCGATGGAAGACGCATCGACGAATCCCGACGCTCGTTGACTTTTCTCGCCGCGGCTTTTAGCATCGGTTAGCTTGTCTAGATTGCCTTTGCAGCCTCGCGCACGCGTCTCGCATGGGCCGGCATCTCGCGGCAAATCCCCGGAGGATACATGGCGGTAAAAGTTGGCATCAACGGCTTCGGACGTATCGGTAGGAACATCTATCGGGCCGCTATCGGCGATCCGGCGATCGAGATTGTCGGCGTGAACGACATAACGGATTCGAAGACGCTGGCGCACCTGCTGAAGTACGACTCGATTCTCGGCAATCTTCCAAATAAGGTGACCAATACGGACGATTCCATCTCTGTCGATGGCAAGTCTTTCAAGGTTTTCAAAACCAAGGATCCTGCGGAGATCGATTGGGCGTCCGTCGGCGCAAGCATCGTGGTGGAATCCACGGGCCTTTTCACCAATGGATCCGACGCGCGGAAGCATATCCGTGGCCCGGTGAAGAAAGTGATGATTTCCGCGCCAGCCACCGATCCGGATCATACAATCGTGCTGGGCGTGAACGACAAAACCTACGATCCCGCGAAACATCACGTGATCTCCAACGCTTCGTGTACCACCAACTGCCTCGCGCCCGTAGCCAAGGTGCTGCAGGATACCTTCGGCATCAACGTTGGGTCGATGACCACGATCCACTCGTACACCAACGACCAGCGCCTGCTCGATTTGCCGCACAAAGACCTGCGCCGGGCTCGCGCCGCCGCGCTTTCGATGATCCCCACTTCCACCGGCGCGGCCAAAGCGCTGCACCTGGTGATTCCGGAGCTGAAGGGTAAGCTGGACGGATACGCGATGCGCGTGCCCACGCCGAACGTAAGCGTGGTCGATCTGACCGTATTTACCGAAAAGCCCGCGACGGCCGAAAGCGTGAACGCGGCGATGAAACGCGCCGCGGAAGGTCCGATGAAGGGGATTCTTCAATACGAAGAGGAAGAACTCGTCTCTGTGGATTTCCGCGGGAATCCGAATTCGTCGATTGTCGACGCTAAATCCACGCGCGTGGTCGGCGATAATTGCGTGAAGGTCGTCGCCTGGTACGACAACGAGTGGGGCTACTCTTGCCGCTGCGTCGATTTGGTCAAAATGATGGCCGCGAAATCTTGACGCGCCTTTCCTGACGAAGCATGCCAGCGACATGAACAAGCTCTCGATTCGCGACCTCAATCTCTCCGGGAAGCGCGCTTTCATCCGCGTGGATTTCAACGTGCCGCTCGAAAAAGGGGCAGTTTCTGACGATACGCGCATACGCGAAACGCTTCCGACGCTGCGCTTAGCGATCGATCGCGGCGCGCGGCTGGTGCTCGCTTCGCATCTAGGCCGGCCGAAGGGCAAAGTCGATCTGAAGTGCAGCCTTCAGCCCGTGGCGGCGCGGCTGGGCGAACTGCTCGGCAAGCGCGTTGAGTTTGCGTCCGATTGCGTCGGCGCAGACGCGGAAGCGAAGAGCAATCTGCTGAAGAACGGCGACGTGCTGCTGCTCGAAAACGTCCGGTTCCATCCGGGCGAAGAGAAGAACGACCCGGAGTTCGCCAAGCGCTTGTCGATGCTTTGCGACCAGCTTTTTGTTTGCGACGCGTTCGGCTCCGCGCATCGCGCGCATGCTTCCGTGGTGGGCATCACGAAATACGTGAAGCAAGCGGCCGCCGGACTGCTGATGGAGAAAGAGCTCGCGTATCTGGGAAAGGCGATCTCGAATCCCGAGAGGCCGTTCGTGGCCGTGCTCGGCGGCGCGAAGGTTTCGGACAAAATCGAAGTGGTGCAGAACCTGATGAAGCTAGCCGACGCGATGCTGATCGGCGGCGCGATGGCATACACCTTTCTGAAATCGCAAGGCAAACCGGTGGGGAAGTCGCTGGTTGAAGATGACAAGCTCGATTTGGCGAAGGATCTGCTCGAAGAAGCTCGAAAGAGGAATTTCAAGCTACTGCTCCCCGTGGATCACGTGATTGCCGAGTCGCCCGAATCGACGACAACGAAAACCGTCGATATCGATGCGACTCCCGAGGGTTGGATGGGACTCGACGTTGGGCCGAAGACGGTGGAGCTCTTCAGCAAGGAAATCGCGAAGGCGCGCACGATCGTATGGAACGGTCCGCTAGGGATGTTCGAAAAGCCGGCGTTCGCGAATGGTACCCTCGGAATCGCGCGCGCAGTGGCAGCAGCTACCCAATCAGGCGCCACTTCGATCATCGGCGGCGGCGATTCGGTTGCAGCGGTCGA
>JASHWB010000371.1 GCA_030044295.1 Candidatus Acidiferrales bacterium | reverse complement strand
TCATCACGGTAGGCGAAAAGAACGCCCAGTCCAGGCTCGGCTCTTTCTTCAGCATGTAGAAAAGCTCGCGGACTCCACGGATAGCCGGCTTCGCGGGTTCGAACGCTTTGGGAAATTGTGGCGAATCGAGCAGTTCGATGCCTTCGGGCGTCTTGAGGCTGGCCGCGCCGCCGACGGCGAGGAAACGCTTGATGCCGGCGCGATGGACGGCGGCGAGGATGGCGCGATTGCCCGCGACATAGCGCTCATATACCCAGGGACCGGTCACCCCGCGGACGGCGTTCCAGGAGGCGATCACGGCGTCGTGGCCCTTCAAAATGCCCGCAAGCTTGTCGCGCCAGAGGACGTCCACGTGAACGATGGTCAGGCGCGGCCGGTGCGGCACGCGATTCGGATGGCGCACGATCGCGGTGACTTTGTGACCGCGGCGCAGAGCTTCGTCACGAATTTTCGACCCGATGAAACCACTGGCGCCGATGAGAGCCACATTCATTTAGCCGCTCCTTGCGACGAAACTTAACCGCCGGCCCGAAGATCATCGAACGATGAATTAGGGCGCGATTGTATCATCGGTTGCTTGCGGCTGACTTGAGTGCGACCAAATTGGCGAGGAAAACTTCCCGTAAAGACTGTGCTGGGCGGCCGGTCAGCATTTCCACATGGTGCGAGCAGATCGAGAAATAACCCTGGCGAATGGCGCGTTCGTAGGAAACCATTTCTTCGCTGCCCCAAATGCCCGTGCCGTCGGAGTTGGTTTCGCCTTCAACGTATTCGCGGGGAATGCCCGCGGCATCGAAGAACGCGAGCTTTTCTTCGTGACTGACGGAGACGTATTCGACAGGGCGACCGCCAATCTCGGCAGCGAGGGCGGCGGCATCCCGGAAAGTATAGAGCTGAGGGCCCGTGATTTCGTAAACGGCGCCTTCGTGACCCGGAGTAGTGAGCACGGCGGCAGCAGAGGCGACGCAATCCTGTTTCGAGACGAAGGCCATGCAGCCTTCCCCAGCACTCATGATCCACTTGCCGGTTTGGAGGGCCATGGGAGCAAGCATCGTGGCGATCACCTCGGCGTATTGCGCGTCGCGTAGAACCGTGAAAACCGTTCCGCACCGCCGCAGCAGGTCCTCGGTGAACATGTGATCGGCCTCGGCGAGGGAAGGGTTGCGGGGGTGAATGCCGACGCTTGACGTGTACGCGATGTGTTTAACGCCGGCCGCTACGGCTGTTTCGATCGCGGCGCGATGTTGGTGTTGGCGCCGCGGTCCAACCGCGAGTGTGCTGATCAGGAGCATCTTTTCAGCGCCGGCGAATGCGGAGGGAAGCGTTTGAGGCTTATCGAAGTCGCCGGAACGGACTTGCGCACCGCGCGCCGCAAATGCGCCCAGCGCGGAGGGGTTGCGCGTCACGAGAATCAGCTCGGATGCAGGCACTTTCCGCATCAGAACTTCCGCGAGCTGACGGCCGAAGCTGCCCGAAGCGCCTGTGATCAGGATGCTCATCTGGAGTTCCCAAATCAGAATTAAGGCGCGCGCATATTAGCATCGGTTGTTTCTTTCAGGAAAGCGCAAGAGGCTTGACAGCGATGATGCGCGCCGCCATCATCACGCCGAAATGCCGAATTGGCGGTTTTATCGAAGAAGGAATCGAAGTCACGGCAGCCCATTCCAGCCCGAAAGCGAGAAATTTGATGAATGAGACAGCCCCGCTTGAATTTCCAACGTCCACGTTGCAGGCGCCGAAGCTGAATTTCGCATTTGAGGTGCGCATCTGGTTCGAGCGCGTGCAAACGATCTCCAACATGCCGAGCGGCGCGGCGCGGGGAGCGGTTTATGTGGATCGAGGCGAATTCTCCGGGCCGAGATTGCGAGGCAAGGTGGTGCCGAATAGCGGCGGCGATTACGCGCTCTTCCGGCCGGACAATACGGTGCAATTCGATGCGCGGTACATGCTTGCAGAGGACGACGGCACGCTGATTCTGTTGCACAATCGCGGATACCTGTGGGGCTATAAGCCGGACACGATGCAGCGCTTGCGGGAGATGATTTTCGCCGGAGGGCCCGCGGTGGGCCCATCGGAATATTACCTGCGCGCGTGCCCGTCGTTTGAAGTGGAGGCCGGGAAGCACGACTGGTTGACGCGGCACGTGTTCGTGGGGATCGGAGAGCGCAAGCCTGACGGCAATTTGATTCGATATTACCTGCTATCTTAGTCTGGCTGATTCGGCGAGCAACTCAGCTGGCATGTCGTGAAGCCGGGCGACTCCTAGAGGCATCCATATCGGGTGTATTGGTACCAGGCCTTGACGCTCTTGCCGGATTCGACCATTCCGAAGCCGTTTGGTCTTCGGCCTGACCCTTAAGGAGACTTCTTATGAGCAGCCGCGCAGCGATCGCCCACGAAGCAGTCTATCCCGACAACTATTTTTGCGAGGTGCCCAGCGATCCGTGCGCAATCGTGATGTTCGGCGCGTCCGGCGATCTGGCGAGAAGAAAACTGCTGCCGGCGCTCTACGACCTGGCTGTACATAGTTGTCTCGCGCCACGATTCCGCCTGTTGGGATTCGCCCGTACGGAGATGAGCAACGAGGCGTTCCAGAAACAGGCCACAGAGTTCCTGCCGGACAAGGCGCCAAGCGGAGACGGCAAAGCTGCGCGGCAAGACTTCTTGCAGCACTTGCAGTATTTCACGGGCAACTACGACGACGGAGAATCCTATCGGCGCCTGGCGAAGCGGCTCGAAGCTCTCGACCGAGAAGCGGAGTTGGGCGGGAACCGGTTGTTCTACTTGGCTACCCCACCGGCCGTGTATCCGCGGATTGTGGAACAGCTTGGCCGGGCGGGGCTGGCGAAGCCGAAAAATGACGGGTCGTGGGTACGGATCATCGTCGAGAAGCCTTTTGGGCACGACGGTGCCTCGGCCCGCGCACTCAACGCCCAATTGCTGAGCGTCTTTGACGAGTCGCAGATCTTTCGCATCGATCACTACCTGGGCAAGGAGACGGTTCAGAATTTGCTGGTTTTCCGCTTTGGCAACGGCATTTTCGAGCCGCTGTGGAGCCGGAATTACGTGGATAGCGTGCAGATCACGGCAGCGGAATCGCTGGGTGTGGAACGGCGGGCAGCATTTTACGAATCGGCGGGCGCATTGCGGGACATGGTGCAAAGCCACGTGCTGCAGCTTACGTCGCTCGTGGCCATGGAAACGCCCGCCAATTTTGATGCGACGGCAGTACGCAATGAAAAAATCAAAGTTCTGCAATCGATTCGACCGCTCGATCGCAACTCTGTGCACAAACACGTGGTACGCGGCCAATACGGGCCTGGCTGCGTGAACGGAGAAGATGTTCCGGGGTACCGCGACGAGCCTGGAGTAAATCGCAATTCCTCAACAGAGACCTTCGTTGCCCTGAAGCTTCAGATAGACAATTGGCGCTGGAGCGGTGTGCCTTTTTATCTGCGGACGGGAAAACGCCTGGCGCACCCGGCAGCGGAAATAGCGATCTCGTTCAAGAGCGCTCCCCACATGGTGTTTCAAGGAGAGGCGGTCGAGCCGAACTCGTTGGTGCTAAACATTCAGCCGCAAGAGGGCATCTCGCTGTCATTTGGCGCCAAAACACCGGGCACGAAACTGCACATCAGCCCCGTGGCGATGGACTTCTATTACCGGCGCGCCTTCGGAGCAGGGTCGCGCGAGGCATACGCTACGCTCATCAATGACTGCGTCCGCGGCGACGCAACACTCTTCGATCGCGCGGACAGCGTCGAGGCGGCCTGGGCACTGGTCGATCCAATTCTAGATGCATGGAGGAGCTCTCCTCCGCCTGCATTTCCCAATTATCCTGCCGGCAGCGAAGGACCGGATGCGGCGTTCCAGTTGGTGGAAGCGGAGGGCCGCCATTGGCGGCCGTTGCCGTAACGAAAAAACGATTCGGGCACTCATCATCCTGTGGCAATTACGGTCGAGTCCGGCATAATCCTTGCGGAGAATTGCCATGATCCTTGCAGGTGACATTGGCGGAACGAAGTCGAATCTCGGATTATTCAACGTGGAGGACGGGGCAATGGTGCGCGTGGCGCACAAGCGTTACGCGAGCCGCGAACATGCTGGCCTCCACGAAATCGCACAGGATTTCCTCCACGAGACCGCCGCGAAGATAAATGCTGCAGCCTTTGGAATCGCCGGCCCTATTCTGCAGAACCGCGTGCAAGCATCGAACCTGCCGTGGATCGTCGACGGCGCAGAGATGGCGAAGTTTCTGGCACTGCCGCGCGTCCGCCTGCTGAACGACTTGCAAGCGACGGCCTACGGAGTGAGCGTTCTAGGACCTAATGACGTGGAGACAATTTCGGCTGGCGTGCCGGTGGAGAATGCGACCCGCGCGGTAATCGCCGCGGGCACGGGACTGGGCGAATCAATCCTTTATTGGGACGGCGTCCAGTACGTAGCGATGCCTTCGGAGGCGGGCCACGCGGACTTCGCTCCGAATACCGATCAGCAAGCGGATTTGTGGAAGTTTCTGAAGGAGAAAAACGAATACGTCTTTCAGGAACTGATTCTGGCGGGACGCGGATTCCAGCGTATTCACGAATTTCTCAATCCTTCCATCAAGCATCCAGGGTTTGACGGGCAGCAGATTGATCCCGCGGCGGAGATCACCCAGCTCGCCTTCGCGGGCACATGCCCGGTATGCGTGCAGACCGTGAACCTGTGGATCGAGATTTATGGGTCGGAGGCCGGGAACCTTGCGCTGCGGGCCGTAGCGCGCGGCGGAATCTACGTGGCGGGTGGGATCGCGGTGAAAATCTTAATGAAGATCAAAGAGGGTAGGTTCGCTGCGGCGATGCAGCGCAGACCGAACGCCGGCGGGTTCGCGCTCAAGGACGTGCCTGTTCACGTCGTTTTGGACGAAGAATGCCCGTTGAAGGGTGCCGCATACGCGGCCTGGAAATACTCGTAGGCACACCATGGGCTGCTTCCTAGCCCTCTTCTGAGCCATAGCCATAGGCGGATCGCGGCGGATGTCGGACGGTCTTATTAGTTCCGGTACTGATTCTCGAAACTGAATGCTTGGCCTTGCCCGTCGTGTACAGAGGCTTTCCCTGACTGGCACATCTGGAGTCATTTGGCGGTCGGGTGGCACGTAAGTCCTTAGATCCGAGAGTCGAACCTTCGGTTGTGTGGCACGTCATTTGCGATTGTTTTCTTCGCGCGTCAAACTCGAGCTTCTCACATGGGGCAAGCATGGCCAAGATCATAGGAGCGGCGGTACTAGTCCTAGGGTTCGCGGTCGCCGCACAGGCGGGCGGTAGCCCGCACTTCATCGCGTCGCCAACAACGTATTCCGAGTCAGGAGCAGGCGGGGCTGGCGGAGGCGGTACGGGCGGATCCGGGTCGCTCATGCACATCCCACCCGCGCGGTTCGCGGTGCGATGTGCCTCGGGAAGCGCGACAGACTACATACCCTCGACGTTCGTCTCTTATGACTCGGCGGTCGCCGAGGGAAAGGCATCGATAGCGGCGCGTCCTCAACCGCTGGGAACGTCCGCACGGGAAGGCGGTAGGCAGCCCACAAAGACCGTGCCGCTTAAGATTGTGCAGACGCAGGGCGGCGGCCTGGCAATACAACGCTAAGGTGCACGTCCTGTTGCCGCCCGCATTTCCCGCGCACAGCCTCGCTGTTTTCCGGCGTTCGAGCGGTTCTTTTCCAAAAAATAAAGCGACCGCTTAGGCTGCCGAAGACCAAGCGGTCGCTTGTGATGTGTCCAGTTCTAGGCCCGGTCACAGGCTTCGTGGTTTTCAGAACAGAAAGCCCATTTCGACTGCGCCCCTCGGCTGATTCGCATCCGTGCCAAGCGGCCCGAATGCGTCACCTGGCGTCACACTGCCGGCGTGTACGATGGAGAGCTCTCCGCGGGCGAAGAATGCTCCCTTCACGTATGTCGGAGTGATCGTGAATGCGAATGCATTGCTGCCCGGACCGTAAAGGAGATTCGCGGCACCGCTGGCAACGCTACCGCTCGTAGTGATGTACTCGGGGCGCGCCGCAATGGAAATTCCATGCTTGAAATTGTACGTCAGAAGGAGCGCACCGCCAGCGGTGGAGGCGCCACCTAGGATCCCGACGTTCGGGGCCGTGGGCACGTTGGTATACTGGAAATACGGGTTGATTACCCACGGTCCGTGGCTATAGGTGTAAATGACGTTGTAGATTTGTTCGTTGTTCAGGAAAAGCGGCGTGGCCGTGGTGTTCTTGTCGTACTGGCCGGCGTTGCCGCCTGCGACAAACGACAAGGTGTTGGAAGAATTGAACGCATACGCCACGGAGCCGATAATCCAAGTGTAGCGATTGGAGTAAAAGCCATCGTTCCAACTGAGCGACGTGCTGAGCTTTTTATACGTGTAATTGAGCTGCACGCCCCGGTTCACTGCATTTTCCTGGTTCCAGAGAAGCCCACGTTCGATGTTCATGTTCTCGAAGCTAAATGTATATTCGGCGCCGATCAAGGTCGGCAGAGCGCCGATCTCCGCCGAGAAATTGCCTTTCACGAGCTTCAGATAACCTTGCGGGAACGCGCCGTATGTGTCGGTGATGGTATCCTTTGTTGAAAGGTAGGGGACGCCCAAGTCAGGCAAATTATACGCCCCGGCTTGAAGATAGAACTGCCACCAGCCGCTGGTCTTCTGGACGAAAACTTGAGCGTTGCTGATGTCCCATATGGTGGACTCGCTTCCGAAGGCGTGATTTCCCTCCGTCGAGCCCCAACCGCTCAAAATGCCAGTGATTTCGAGCTTTCCAAACGGACCTCCATCGAATTCGTGAGGTATAGCGGTTGATAGTGGGCCACTCATTGACGGCATCGGCAACGGCATCGGAGCCGCGGCATTTTGTGCTGGTGTTGGCGCCTGTGGTGGATTAGCAGGCGTTGGTGCTCCTGCCTGCTGGGCCGATGATGTTGAGGCACCCGCTGCATCCTGCGCGTACGCGCCCGATCCCAACGCGAGGGTAGCCATAAGGCTGACTCCCAAGATCGCCGCGGCACATCCCTGAATACACCTCATGCTCTTCATGTGGATTTGTTCTCCCTCCCTACCCCGCGCTCACGTTCGATCGCACACTCGTGGAATCGCGGCGTGCCGATACACGCTTGCTCTTGTGGAAATACCCTACAGGCGGACACGGAAATGGTCCAACTCATTGATTCAATCCAACCAATCAGGAAAAAAGTGTTATGAAAAATTTATGCAACGTATTTGCGTCTTAATGGAAGAAAAGCGGGCGGCGAATACGGCTGGAAGCTGCATGAAGCGGGAAGAAATACCCTCGTGCTAGCGGTGCGCGAGGAAAAACATCAGGCCGAAGATCACCACGGGGATCATGATGAGCATGACGTAAAAGAGTACGCGGCGAAGCCATGGTGTGCGGCGCTTTTTCCAGTCACGCAGCTCCATACGATCGGCCACGCCGACCTGGTCCTGGTGTTGCAGATCCCAGGCAAACTCGCGGGCCGTGGCGTACCGGTTCTTGGGGTCGCGTTCGAGCGCGCGGTAAATGATTTCCTGGAGCTGGGGCGAGATCGAGGAATCGATTTCGCGAGGCGGGATGGGGTTATTGAGCAGGCGGTCGTTCATGATGGCGAAAGGATTTGGACCCTGAAACGGCTCCTTGCCGGTCAACATTTCGTAGAGCATCGCGCCCAAGGCGTAGATATCGCTGCGGCCGTCGCCGCGTTTGCCTTTCACCTGTTCGGGCGAAATATACTCGGGCGTGCCCATTACGTTGGAGAGTTTCGCGAACGTGAGCCTGCGTGCGCCAGCCTGCGCGGCGATGCCGAAATCGATCAGCTTGATGTTGTCGTTCGGGTCCACCATGATGTTTTCAGGCTTCAGATCGCGGTGCACGACGCCGTGACTGTGAATGTAGTCGAGCGCATTACAGATGCCGATGACAATCTTGACAGCGCGCTCGGGCGGGAGCTTCTTTTCGTCGTTGAGAATTTGGCGGAGCAGGCGGCCATCAACCCATTCCATGACCATATAAAGCTGGCTGCGGTCGTTTTCGGTGAAGACCTTCATTACACCGGGGTGATCCAGAGCCGCGCCGATGTCCTGTTCGCGCTTGAACCGGTCGTAGAGAACCGGATCGCTTTCCATTTCCGGATGAGGAACTTTTATTGCGACTTGCTTGCCAGTACGGAGATCCGTGCCGCGGAAAATGGAGGCCATGCCGCTGCGTGCTGTCACAGCGTCGATACGGTAATGGTCGAGTTGGTCGCCGGGTCGGACCGAGAAAGCCTCGTCAGCGTGCGCTTGTTGGGAAACCGGGATCAAAAGCCGCGCTACGGCAGCCGGTATGGCCGTCCGCGATACATGCCCACGCGCTCCACGCTTTTCACGCGCACGATCTGCAGGCTGATATTATCGCTGCCGTCGCGCTCGTTGGCAATATCGACCAGCCGGCGCGCGCCAGCATCGAGATTTTCGGCCCGTCCGGCGACAGCAGCAACTTCGGAGGGCTGGACTGCGCCGTGCAGACCATCGGTGCAGAGGACCAAGACGTCTCCGACGAAGACCTGGTGCTCGTTCACTTCCACGTTCACGGTGAGTGCGGTGCCGAGAGAGCGGCTCAGGACATGTCGCGATTCGGATTCGGCAGCTTCCTTAGGTGAGAGGATCCCCAGACGGACTTGTTCAGCGGCGAAGGTGTGATCGCGGGTTAAAATGCGCGCTTCACCCTGCCGGATCAGATAACAGCGGGAATCACCGACGTGCGCTATGACCACTCGATCGTGCCGCAGGGCGCACGCCACGATCGTCGTGGCCATGTTTGACCCTGCGGGGCCAGTTTCGTGAGCTACGTCGAGCACGCGAGTATTGGCTTTGCGGATGAGCGCAGGAATTAGAGAGGCATTTGGCTCGCCCCGTGTGGCTTCGCGGAAGCCGGCAATGACAGTTTCGACCGCAGTGCGCGAGGCTACCTCGCCGTCTTCATTCCCACCGACCCCGTCAGCAACAACAAAGAGCCAGCCGCGCGAGCTGGCCTCTTCGGACGTAGTCGGCCGGACGTAGTCGAGGTAATCCTCGTTGCCCTGGCGCACGCGGCCAAGATCGGAAAGCTGCGCGAATTCGACGTCCATCCCGGCTGTCAACGCGGTAGATCGCTGCGCGGCAGGCTCCGCTGCGGTTCCGTATGCCCGCGATCCCATCCAACCGGCCATTACTCTTAGCCTCGCATCAAGAAAATCGCCAATCGTCCAGCGCAGGCCGCTTGCTTCGTTGTGTAGGTTCCTTCGCGGACGCCCATGCCGCCCCACACGGCCCAATTATGAGTCCGCTAGCAAGTCGCAGCGATGCAAGCTTTGGATGGTTCAGATACAGGATTTGAATCGAGAAGATCGCGCAAAAAGGAAGGGCGGACACTTTGCAGCGTCCGCCCTCCTGGACACTACCCCATGGATGTGCGCTAGGTGGTGGTTCGTACGGTGACCATGGTAGTTCGCCCCTGTTTCTTGCTGTTCATGGCGAAGTAGATGCCTCCGTATATCGCCCAGACTGCAGCAATTCCCAGGGCTAGGAAAGGCTCCATCTTCGTGCCATATCCTAGGAACGGCCCGATCAGATAGAACGACATGCAGACCAGGTTTGCAGCGATGCCGAAGATCGGGATTATCATGTGCTTGAGCACATTGAACTTCGGGTGTCCGTGAAAGCAAACGATACACGTCACGCAGCTCAATCCATAAAGCAGGAAAGTACCGAAATTGGAAGCGAGCGTGATCGTCGTCCACGTGTTCGGTAAAGCCGCCATCCTAGCGTGCGTTAAATATCCGAAGCTCGACCAGAACCCGTGCGGGAGAGCGGCAATTGCCGCGTCCGTGGGCGCCCCGGCGTCTCCAAACACCATCAGTAAACCGATGCAGCCGATGACGGCGGAGATTACCGCAAGCGTCCAAATCGCCCGGTGCGGGCTCAGGTTCTTTTCATGCAGGATGCCGAAATGTTCCGGCACTTCCTGATCCTTGCCCATCGCATAGGTCACGCGCGCCCCAGTGTTGATGCAGGAGAGCGTGGTGCCGATCAGCGCCAGAAACACCGTCACGGCTTCGATCAGCATGAACGCGCGCCCATGTCCCGCGCCGAAAATCGCATCGCCGACCATGACCATCATGTCGCCGATGGGCGCGGCCGAACCGGACGCGCTTTGCATTGAGTAGCCGCTACTTAAAGCATAGTTAGCCGCAAAATACTCGATCAGATAACAGAACGCCCCCTGTACCAAAAGCGAGGTGATTACCGCGATGGGGACGTCCCGCTTGGCATTTTTAGCCTCGCCGCCCATAGCCGTCACGGACTCGAATCCGACCAATATCAAGATCGCGACCGTGGCCTGCACGAACATCGAGCCGAAATCGTGGATTCCAACCACCGACTTAGCGTTCGGGTGGCTCAGGAAATTCCCGCTCGCGTCCTTCCAGGGATAGCTAACGTGATAAGGCACCACCGCACCGCTAGCATCTCGCAGGGCTTGTGGGATTCCGTCGGAGTTGCGCACGATGTTGCCTTGGGCGTCCGTCGCAAACTGATAGTTGTAGGCATCCGCCGAAGTGGCATCCCACTGCCACGCTACGCTTCCAGCCGGATGGTTGGTACGGTAGCCGATGGCCATCACCGCAAAGACCAGCAGCGCCGAAATCTGAATCACGTTGATGGCGATATTGACGGAGGTCGACCCCGTTACGCCGCGGTGCGCGATATAGGCCACACCGAAGGTGAAAAGGATCGCCACCAGCATCATGAACATTGGTCCCGGGTTGGACGCGCTCATGAAGTGCGGATACAGCGTGCCCACCACGTATCCGACGAAAATCCCGGTTGTAGCTACCATCACCGCAGGATAGATCCAGTAGTAGAGGTGCGACGCCCAGCCCACGATGAACTTGCTAAGCCGCGCGAACCTCCACGCCTTTTCGTGGTTGAGAAACGCCTGCTCCGCGAAGTAATACGAACTCCCCGTGCCCGGATACAATTTCGCCATTTCCGCGTAACAGATCGCTGTCGCAAGACACAGCAGAAGGGCGAACACGATGCCGATCCACATCGACGGGGACGTGGATCCCTCTGTTGCTTGCCCGTAAAAGGTGAGCCAAAGGAAGGCGCCCGGCGCGATCAACGCCATGGCGTTCATTGTCAACCCGGTTAAACCGAGGGTTGCCTTCATCTCACCGGTAGTCTTCTCGGCCATGTAGACTCTCCTTGGAGATATGGAACTCCGCGAGCCGGAGAGTAGCGGCCTTTATGCGCGAAGGAAAATGCAACGTTTCGATGCGCGGGATACATGTTTCAAATGCGCGCTCCGTAACGTAAAACTATGGTGCTCAAGCGGTTGATCGCAGTATTCGCAAATCAAATGCGACGCCACATGATTTCAAATACTGGGTTTCGGCCGGAATTCCGTCGCATCTTGGCCAGGGAGGCTCACATCCGATGATCCGCAGTTTTCGCGGCTTCGCACCGCAGGTCGCGCCCAGCGCGTACGTTGACTCGCAGGCCGTGGTGATCGGCGACGTAGTGGTCGGCGAAGACGCGAGCATCTGGCCCTGCGCGGTTCTTCGCGGCGATTACAACGCGATCCGCATTGGCGCGCGCAGCAGCATTCAGGATGGCTGCATCTGCCACATCGAAAGTGGACAATATTCGCTGACGGTCGGAGCGAACGTGACGGTAGGGCATCGGGTGGTTCTGCACGGCTGCACGGTTGAGTCAGATTGCCTGATCGGCATGGGCAGCATTCTGCTGAATGGCTGCAAGATCGGCGCAGGCAGCATCATCGCGGCTGGAACGCTCATTACCGAGCGTATGGAAATTCCACCGGATAGCCTGGTGATGGGCGCACCCGGGAGGGTTCGCCGCGCGGTGACGGACGAAGAGCGCCGCCGCATCGCGCTTTCCGCCGAGCATTACGTAAAATTCAAGAATGATTTCCTGGCGGAGAATTACCGCGCCTAAGTGACGGAATCCGTGTCATCCCGAGCCCAGCCGCACCTCTTCCGGATGGCGGTGAGGGATCTGCTTTTCTCTTTCGCGGAGGCAGATTTGGCTGCCTAAGGACCGATACGCCTCTTGCACACACTCGTCTGGCTATCTACTATGGTTTGATACTCGTTGCGCATAAACAGAGCAGGGGAGAGGGACATTTCTGTCCCGAGGCGTTTGACTC